>NZ_JBYTEP010000038.1:0-41833 GCF_058792015.1 Cellulomonas sp. EB106-03-03-XG116 | reverse complement strand
CCGCGGCCGTGCCGTCCGCGGCGCCGAGCGCCACCGTCGCCGCGGTCACGGCACCGAGCGCCACCGTCCCGCCGGCGGCCGTGCCGCCGCGCAGCGCCCCGCCGCCCGGGCCGGCCGCGAGCGCCGCGGCGGCCGCCGCGTCGTCGTACTCCTCGCCCCGGCGCTCCGCCTCCGCCAGCGCCGCCACCACCTCGTCGGGCTGCGCGCGCTCCTCGGGGTCGGCCGCGAGGGCGTCCCAGAGCGCGCCCGCGGTCACCGGCCCGAGCCCGGCCAGGTCGGCGTCGCCGCTGCGGGTCCGGACCAGCACCGCCTCCAGCGGCCGGGTGCCGAACGGCGCGCGGCCGGTCGCGGCGTAGGCCAGCAGCGCCGCCCACCCCCACCAGTCGGTGGCCGGCGTCGGCTCGGCCCCGTCCACGAGCTCGGGCGCGAGGTAGCCGGGGGTGCCGACCACGAAGCCGGTCGAGGTCACCCGGGTCTCGTCGACGGACTGCGCGATGCCGAAGTCGATGAGCACCGGCCCGTCGGCGGTGACGAGCACGTTGCTGGGCTTGAGGTCGCGGTGCACCACACCGGCGGCGTGCACGGCGCCGAGCGCGTCCCGCAGCCCGTCGGCGAGCCGGTGCAGGGCGGCGGCGTCCAGCGGGCCGCGCTGCCGGACGTGCTCCGCGAGGTCGGCGCCGGGGACCAGCTCGGTGACGAGGAACGCCTCGGTCGAGTCGGCCTCCGCGTCCAGGACGGCCGCGACGCCCGGGTGCCGGAGCCGCTGGAGCGCGAGCACCTCGCGGCGCAGCCGCTCGCGCGAGGACGGGTCGGCGCCGATGTGCGGGTGCAGCAGCTTGAGCGCGACCGGCGTGCCGCCGCCGTCGACCGCCCGGTACACCGTGCCCATGCCGCCGGAGCCGAGCGGCGCGAGGATGGTGTACCCGCCGATCTCGGCGCCCGGCGACAGCCCGATGCGCTCCATGCGGGCACCGTAGCCGCCGCCCGGGCAGGGGTCGTGGTGCCGCGCGGCGGGTCCCGTGAAGGCACCCGGACGCCCGGTCGGGACGACGGCCGGACCTCCCGCGTCCCCGGGCGGTCGGTGCTCGGTCACGTTAAGGTCGAGCCGACACCAAGGAGATGGACTTCAGTGGATTCTGCTGGTTATGACCTGGTCGTCGTCGCGAACCGCCTCCCGGTCGACGTGACCGTGGGCGAGGACGGCGCGCCGAGCTGGACCCGCTCCCCCGGCGGTCTCGTGACCGCCCTCGAGCCCGTCGTGCAGCAGTCCGACGGCGCCTGGGTGGGCTGGGGCGGCTCCGCCGACCTCGAGCTCGAGCCGTTCGACGCCGACGACATGCGGCTCGTCCCGGTGAAGCTGACGGAGGACGACCTCCGCTTCTACTACGAGGGCTTCTCCAACGACACGCTGTGGCCGCTGTACCACGACGTGATCCAGCCCCCGACGTTCCACCGGCAGTGGTGGGACGCCTACCAGCGGGTCAACCGCCGGTTCGCGGACGCGGCGGCGGCGCAGGCCGCGCCCGGCGCGACGGTGTGGGTGCACGACTACCAGCTGCAGCTGGTCCCGAAGTTCCTGCGCGAGCTGCGCCCGGACGTGCGGATCGGCTACTTCCACCACATCCCGTTCCCCCCGCTGGAGATCTTCGCCCAGCTGCCGTGGCGGCTCCAGGTCGTCGAGGGCCTGCTCGGCGCGGACCTCATCGGGTTCCAGCGCGGCGGCGACGCGGCCAACTTCGTCCGGGTGGTCCGCCGGCTCACCGACCGCACCACGCGCGGGCAGATGATCACGCTGACCGACGCCGACGGCCGGGTCGAGCGGCACGTGCGCGCCGCGGCGTTCCCCATCTCCATCGACTCCAAGGCGTTCGACCGGCTCGCACGCACCCCCGAGGTGCAGCAGCGCGCCAAGGAGATCCGCGCCGAGCTCGGCGACCCGGAGGTGCTGCTGCTCGGCGTCGACCGGCTCGACTACACCAAGGGCATCCGGCACCGGATCAAGGCGTTCGAGGAGCTCCTCGAGGACGGCCGGATGACCGTGCCGGAGTCGACCCTCGTCCAGGTCGCCTCGCCCAGCCGGGAGAACGTCGGCGCCTACCAGCAGCTCCGCGAGGAGGTGGAGGCGCAGGTCGGCCGGATCAACGGCGAGCACGGCGAGCTGGGCCACGCGGCCGTGCACTACATGCACCACTCCTACCCGATGGAGGAGATGGCGGCCCTGTACCTCGCGGCCGACGTCATGCTCGTGACCGCGCTGCGCGACGGCATGAACCTGGTCGCCAAGGAGTACATCGCCGCGCGGTCCGACGACCGGGGCGCCCTGGTGCTCAGCGAGTTCACCGGCGCGGCCGACGAGCTCGGCGGCGCGGCCATCCTGGTCAACCCGCACGACATCGCCGGCCTGAAGAACGCGATCCAGCACGCCGCGAACATCGACCCGCGGGAGGCCCGCAAGCGGATGCGCCGCCTGCGCCGCCGGGTGCTGGAGAACGACGTCGCGCACTGGTCGGAGTCGTTCCTGTCGGTGCTGACCGCCGTCCCGGTGCGCGAGCGCCACGTCTGAGGAGCCCCGCCGTGCCCGCAGCACCCACCCCGCCCGGCGGACCCGCCGGCACCGACGACCTCCGCGCCGCGCTGCGCGCGCTGGTGGCCGACCCGGCCCGCCGGCCGCTGCTGGTCGCGCTCGACTTCGACGGCACCCTCGCCCCGCTGCAGGACGACCCCGAGGCGTCGCGGCTGCTGCCGGAAGCCGTGACCGCGCTGCGCGGGCTCGCGGGGCACCCGGACGCGGTGCGCCTCGCGCTCGTGTCCGGCCGGCCCGCCGCCGACCTGCACCGGCTGGCCCAGGTCCCGGCCGGCACCGTGCTGATCGGCAGCCACGGCGCCGAGCGCGCCCGGGTCGGCGAGCACGGCCTGGAGCGCGACGTCCTGACGCTGACGGACGACCAGGCCGACCGGCTGACCCGGCTCGGCGGCGAGCTGCAGGCGGTCGCGCGCGGCCGCGACGGCGTCTGGGTCGAGACGAAGCCCGCCGCGGTCGTGGTGCACACCCGCATGGCCGACCCGGCGACCGGCGACGCCGCGGAGCGGGAGGCGCTCGGCGTCGGCCAGCGCCTCGGGTCCGTGACGCTGCACGGCAAGAAGGTCGTCGAGGTGTCCGTGCTGGACGCGGACAAGGGGGCTGCCCTGGTCGCGCTCCGGGACGAGCTCCGGGCCGGGTCGGTGCTGTCCGCCGGGGACGACGTCACCGACGAGCACGCCTTCGAGGCGCTCGGACCCGGCGACCTCACCGTGAAGGTCGGCGACGGCCCCACCGCCGCCCGGTACCGGGTCCCCGACCCCGAGGCGCTGTCCGCGCTGCTGACCGGCCTGGCGGCCGACCTCGCGACCGGGTCCGCCGGATCCGGGGAAGCCGATCCCGCGCGCGGGGCGACCCCCGGGGCGTAGGTTCCGGTCGTGGGGCGACGACGGGAGCCGATGCAGGACGTCGAGCTGGTCGACGTCGGCACCGACCTGCCGCTCGCCCCCGAGGCGGAGGACCCCGAGGCCGAGGCCGCGCTCGCCCGCCGGGTCGCCCGGCGCCGGCGCGCGGTGCGCCGCTGGTGGCCGGTCCCGGTCGTCGCCGCGCTGGCGGTGGTCGGCACGCAGGCCCTGCTCGACGCGCGCGAGGACGGCCGGGTCGCCGCCCGGCAGGAGGTCGCCGGGGTGCTGCGCAGCGTCGCGCCCGGCCTGCCCGCCGCCCACCGGTACAGCCAGGAGACGGCGGCGGTCGTGCTCTCCGGCATCCCCGTCGACGACCTCCGGGTGGGGGTCGCGTCGCCGCCGTGGGACGCCGCCCGCGAGCTCGTCGCCCTCGACCGCGACGGGACCCAGGTCTGGTCGACGTCGCTGGAGGACGGCGGCCGCACGGAGCCGGACGTCGGCATGGAGTACCCGACGTGCGTGCCCGACGCCGAGCCGGTCAGCACCGTCCGCTGCCTGGTCCTCGACCGCGGCGCGGCCGACGCCGCCGACGACTCCGGGACCTGGGCGCCGGCCGCGCCGAGCGCCGCCCGGCTCGTGGCGCTCGACGCGGCGACGGGCGCGCTGCTCGCCACCCGCCAGGTCGCGCCGATGTCCGGCTGGGGCGGCGCCGACGGCCTCCAGGTGCTCGCGTCGATCGCCGACGGCACCCTGCGGGTCTCCGCGTGGGACACCGCGGCCGACCGGGGCGCGCCCGACGACGGGTCCGCCGCGCCGCTGTGGCGCACCGACGTCCCGCTCGCCGACCCCGAGGCGGCCGCGCGGCTGTTCTACCCGCCCGGCGTGTCCGTCGTGCCGGGGCGGGTGCTGGTGCAGGGCGAGCTCGGCTCCTGGGCCCTGGACGCCGACGACGGGCGGCTGCAGGCCTCGGGCACCGACTACCTCTCGGTCTCCCGCACGGGGCGCCTGCTGGCGAGCGGCGGGGCCGGCGCGCGGCTGCTCGACGACGACGGCGAGCCCCTGACCGACCTGCCCGGGCAGCCGCTGTGGCTGTCCGTGGACGACGGCTCGGTGCCCGGGGTGGAGCTCGTCGCCTCGTCGACCTCGGAGGGCCGGGTCCTGCTGGGGGTCGACGCGGAGTCGGGCGCCGAGCTGTGGTCGTCGCCGCACCCCCGCTGGTCGGACCCGGCCGCGGTGCTGCTGGAGGGCACGCTGTACGGCGCGGACACGGACGGCCTGTGGGCGCTCGACGTCGCCACCGGCCGGGAGCTCTGGCGCACGGTCGTCGAGGTGTCCGGCGACGGCGCCTCGGTGATGACCGACGGCCGGTACGTCCTGGTGCTCGCCCGGCCGGACGCGCTGGAGGGGCTGGGGGTCGCGGTCGGGGACGCGCCGACGGCGTCCGGGCGGGCGGACGAGGGGGCCGCCCCCGGGCCCGACTCCGCGCGCGCCCTCGCGGCGTTCGCGCTGTCCTCCGGCGCGCCCGCGTGGGCGACGCGGCTGCCCGCCGACGTGCAGGGCGTCTGGCCGTACGGGGGCGACCTGCTCGGCTACGGCGCCTCCGACGTCGTCGTCCTGAACTGACGACCGCGAGGTCACCCGCGGGTCAGCGTGGTGTGGTTGGATGTCGGTGGACCGAGGGGGGTCACCCGACCTCCCTCGACCCGTGTCAGCGAAGACACTCTGACACTCTTCACGACGGATCGTCCGGCACGTACCTGCCGGTGAAGGGATCGATGAACCATGGCTACGGTCACGTTCGACAAGGCCACCCGGGTGTACCCGGGCACGGAGCGTCCCGCGGTGGACGCCCTCGACCTGCACATCGAGGACGGCGAGTTCCTCGTCCTCGTCGGCCCCTCGGGCTGCGGCAAGTCGACCTCCCTCCGCATGCTCGCGGGCCTGGAGGACGTCAACGCGGGTCGCATCCTCATCGGCGACCGCGACGTCACCGACGTCCAGCCGAAGGACCGGGACATCGCGATGGTGTTCCAGAACTACGCGCTGTACCCGCACATGACGGTCGCCGACAACATGGGCTTCGCGCTCAAGATCGCCGGCACCCCGAAGGCGGAGATCCGCACCCGCGTCGAGGAGGCCGCCAAGATCCTCGACCTGACCCAGTACCTCGACCGCAAGCCGAAGGCCCTCTCGGGTGGCCAGCGGCAGCGCGTCGCGATGGGTCGCGCCATCGTCCGCCAGCCGCGCGTCTTCCTCATGGACGAGCCGCTGTCGAACCTGGACGCCAAGCTCCGCGTGCAGACCCGCACCCAGATCGCGTCGCTGCAGCGCCGCCTGGGCGTCACCACGGTCTACGTCACGCACGACCAGACCGAGGCGCTCACCATGGGCGACCGCATCGCGGTCCTCAAGGACGGCCTGCTCCAGCAGGTCGGCACCCCGCGCGACATGTACGACACCCCGGCCAACGTGTTCGTCGCCGGCTTCATCGGCTCCCCGGCCATGAACATCGGCACGTTCCCGCTCACCGACGGCGTGGCCAAGGTCGGCACCGCCGGCATCCAGGTCCCGCGCGACGCGATCAGCAAGCTCGCGGCCGACGACAACAACACCATCGTCATCGGGTTCCGCCCCGAGGCGCTGGACGTCGTCCCGCAGGGCACCCCGGACTCGATCCCGGTGGCGGTGAACATCGTCGAGGAGCTCGGCTCCGACGCGTTCGTGTACGGCTCGCTCGTCGGCGAGGCCGGCGCGGCCGAGGTCCACTCCGGGGCTGGCGACTCGCAGGTCATCGTGCGCGTCGACCCGCGGCAGGTCCCGGCCAAGGGCGAGACGATCAGCGTCCGCATCCGCACCGGCGAGCAGCACCTGTTCCACGCCGGCTCGGGCGAGCGCATCGCGCTCTGACGCACACATCTCCACGCCGAAGGGGCGGGGCCGGCACGCACCGGTCCCGCCCCTTCGTCGTCCGGATGGGAGAATCGACCCATGACCCCTCGCACGCGCCTGCAGATCACCGCGGCCGCGCCGGACCCCGCCCTGCTCGACCTGCCCTGGGACGTGCCGCTCGCGGACTGGCCCGCGGAGCGCCTCGCCGCCCTCCCCCGCGGCATCTCCCGGCACACCGTGCGGTTCGCGCGGCTGTCCGGCCGGGTCGTCGCGATCAAGGAGATCGGCGAGACGGTCGCGTACCGCGAGTACGAGCTGCTCCGCCAGCTCGGCCGCCTGGACGTGCCGAGCGTCGAGCCGGTCGGCGTCATCACCGGCCGCACCGCGCCCGACGGCGAGCCGCTCGAGGCCGTGCTCATCACGCAGCACCTGCGGTTCTCGCTGCCGTACCGCGCGCTGTTCAGCCAGGCGCTGCGCCCCGACACCGCCACCCGGCTCATCGACGCGCTCGCGGTGCTCCTGGTCCGCCTGCACCTCGTCGGCTTCTACTGGGGCGACGTGTCGCTGTCGAACACGCTGTTCCGCCGGGACGCGGAGACGTTCGCCGCCTACCTCGTCGACGCCGAGACCGGCGACCTGCACGACGAGCTCACCCCCGGGCAGCGGGCGTACGACCTGGAGGTCGCGCGGGTCAACATCATCGGCGAGCTCATGGACCTGCAGGCCGGCGAGTTCCTGGACGAGGACGTCGACGCCGTCGCGATCGGCGACGCGCTGGCCGAGCGGTACGAGGAGCTGTGGTCGGCGCTGACCAGCTCCGAGTCCTTCGGGCTCAACGAGCGGTGGCGGGTGCAGGCCCGGATCGAGCGGCTCAACGACCTGGGCTTCGACGTCGGCGAGCTCGACATCACCACCGACGTCGACGGCACCACGGTCCGCATCCAGCCGAAGGTCGTCGACGCCGGCCACCACTCGCGCCGGCTCATGCGGCTCACCGGCCTGGACGTGCAGGAGAACCAGGCGCGCCGGCTGCTCAACGACCTCGACCAGTACGTGGCCGCGATGGACCGGCAGAACGACGACGAGACGTTCGTCGCGCACGACTGGCTGACCGAGGTGTTCGAGCCCGCCGTCCGCGCCGTGCCCCGCGACCTGCGGCCCAAGCTCGAGCCCGCGCAGCTCTACCACGAGCTGCTGGACCACCGGTGGTTCCTGTCCGAGGCGCAGAAGCGCGACGTCCCGATGCGCGAGGCCGTGCGGTCCTACACGCAGGACATCCTGCCGAACCGCCCGGACGAGGAGTCGATCCTCGGCGTCTCCGCCGCGGACCTGCGCGAGGACCCGGACGTCCTCCCCGTCCCCCGGGAGTGACTAGAGCTCGACGCGCTCGTTCTCACCCTCCAGGCGCTCGCCCTTCGCCTTCGCCTTCACGAAGCTGAGCAGCGTCGCGACCCGGCCGCCCGGGGCGTCCCAGTACTCGGCGGACTCGGCGCGCACGCGCAGCAGCACGGCCTGCGGGGAGTCGGGCCCGTCGGGCAGCCACGCCTCGACCCCGGCGCTCCACAGCTCGCGCTTCTTGGCGACGTCCTCGACCGGCTCGGCGACGCCCGCCACCGACACCCAGGTCGCGCCCGACCCGACGGTGACGTTGACCCGCGGGTCGGCGGCGACGTGCGCGAGCTTGCGGGAGCCGCGCTCGGCGAAGAACCACAGGTCCCCGTCGAACTCGACCTCCTGGAGCGCCATCGGGCGCGCGATCAGGGTGCCGTCGGGGGCGACGGTGGTGAGCACGCCGAGGCGCTCGTCCTTCAGCATCCCGGCGACGGTGCGGACGGGATCGGTGGTGTCGTGGCTCATGCGACCACTGTCCGCCCGCCCCGGGGTGACCGCACCCCGGGGACGGCCGGGCGGGTCAGGAGGCGCGGGTGCGGGCGACCTCGTACAGGGCGATGCCCGCCGCGACGCCGGCGTTGAGGCTCTCGACCTCGCTGGCGATCGGGATGGACGCGATCGCGTCGCAGTGCTCCCGCACCAGGCGGGACAGGCCCTTGCCCTCCGAGCCGACGACCAGCACCAGCGGGTCGGCCGAGTACGGCAGGTCCGCGACCGCGACGTCGCCGCCGCCGTCCAGGCCCACGATGAAGCAGCCGGCCTCGTGCAGCCGCTCCAGCGCCCGCACCAGGTTCGTGGCCCGGGCGACCGGCACGCGGGCGGCGGCGCCCGCGGACACCTTCCAGGCCGACGCGGTCACCCCGGCGGACCGGCGCTCGGGCACCAGCACGCCGTGCGCGCCGAACGCCCCGGCGGACCGGAGCACGGCGCCGAGATTGCGCGGGTCGGTCACGCCGTCGAGCGCGACGATCAGCGGCGCGCGGTCGCTCGCGGCCGCGATGTCCAGCAGGTCCTCGACGTCCCCGTAGTCGTACGGCGGCACCTGGATCGCGACGCCCTGGTGCACGGAGCCGTCGGTGAGCCGGTCGAGCTCGGGCTTGGTGACCTCGAGCAGCGGGTAGCCGGCCTCGGTCGCGGTGCGGAGGATCTCGCGGGTGCGGTCGTCGGCCTCGAGCCGGGTCGCGATGTACACCGCGGAGACCGGGATGCCGGCGCGCAGCGCCTCGACCACGGAGTTCCGCCCGGCGACGACCTCGGTCGCGCCCGCGCCCCGCGCCTTGCCCGCGGCATTCGCCCGGCCGGCCGGGCGGCTGCCCGAGCCGCGGGTGCCCGCGACGGCGCGGCGCTCGGCCGCGGCCTTCTTCTTCGCGGCGGGGTGGTAGGACCGCTCCTCCGCCTTCGGGGTGGGGCCCTTGCCCTCGAGCCCGCGGCGGCGCTGGCCGCCCGAGCCGACGGAGGCGCCCTTCTTGGAGCCCGGCTTGCGTGTGGCGCCGCGGCGCTGGGAGTTCCCGGCCATCAGTCCTCGTCCTCGGTGGTCTGGCGCGCGGCGAGTGACCAGCGCGCGCCGGTGGCGTTGTCCTCGACGGCCACGCCCGCGGCCGTCAGGCGGTCGCGGATCGCGTCCGCGGTGGCCCAGTCGCGGGCCGCACGGGCCGCGGCGCGGGCGTCGAGCTCGGCGCGCACCAGGGCGTCGAGCGCCTCGGCGTGCCGGTCGTCGGCCGCGGCCGTGCCCCACTGCTCGCCGGCCGGGTCCAGGCCCAGCACGTCGAGCATGGCGCGCACGGCCACGAGGCCCGCGCGCACGGCGGCGTCGTCCCCGGAGGCCAGGGCGGTGTTGCCCGCGCGCAGGTGCTCGTGCACGACGGCGAGCGCCGCCGGCACGTTCAGGTCGTCGTCGAGCGCGGCGCCGAAGCCGTCGGGCAGCTCCGCGGTCGCCAGCTCGGCGGCGCCGACCGCGCCGACCCGCTCGGTGGCGCGCTGCACGAAGCCGGCCAGCCGGTCCCAGGTCGCCTCGGACTCGGCCAGCGTGTCCGGGGTCCACTCGAGCATCGACCGGTACTGCACCGCGGTCAGCGCGTACCGGACGACGGCCGGGCGCACGGTCTCCAGCAGCGTGCTGACCAGCAGCCCGTTGCCGAGCGACTTGCTCATCTTCGCGCCGGCCTGGGTGACCCAGCCGTTGTGCAGCCAGTACCGGGCGAACCCGTAGCCCGCGGCGCGCGACTGCGCCTGCTCGTTCTCGTGGTGCGGGAACCGCAGGTCCAGGCCGCCGCCGTGGATGTCGAACGTGTCGCCCAGGTAGCGCTGCGCCATCGCGGAGCACTCCAGGTGCCAGCCCGGGCGGCCGCGACCGAACGGGGTGTCCCAGGAGGCCGTCTCCGGCTCCCCGGGCTTGGCGGCCTTCCAGAGCGCGAAGTCGTGCGGGTCCCGCTTGTCGCCCGCGGAGCCGTCGGGGGCCGGGGCCATGTCGTCGAGCCGCTGGCTGGTGAGCGAGCCGTAGTCGGCGTAGGAGCGCACGTCGAAGTAGACGTCGCCCTCGGCCGCCACGTAGGCGTGCCCGGTGTCGACGAGGCGCTGCATCAGGGACACCATCGCGGGCACGTGGCCGGTGGCGCGGGGCTCGTAGGTGGGCGGCAGCACGCCGAGCGCGTCGTAGGCCGCGGTGAACGCGCGCTCGTTCTGCATCGCCCACGCCCACCACGCGACGCCGGCCTCGGCCGACTTCGCGAGGATCTTGTCGTCGATGTCGGTGACGTTCCGGACCAGCGTGACGTCGTGCCCGGTGCGGCGGAGCCAGCGGACCAGGACGTCGAACGCGACGGCGGACCGGACGTGGCCGACGTGCGGGGGCGCCTGCACGGTCGCGCCGCACAGGTAGATGCCGACCGCGCCCGGGGTGACGGGGACGAAGTCGCGCACCTCGCGGGTGGCGGTGTCGAACAGGCGCAGGCTCACGAGGGTCAAGGCTACCGGTCGGGGCGCTCCGGGCCGGTGGCGACGGCGTCCGGCCCGGTGGCGGCGGCCTCCGGGCCGTCCGCGAACCGGGCGGCCTCCGCGCGCAGGGCGTCCAGCACCCGCCGCACCACCCGGCGCGCGCCGCGGTCGGGCCGCACCAGCGCGTCCACCCGGCGCCCCGCGCGGACCCCCGCGAGCGGCACCAGCACCGCGCCGCGGCGTCCCGCGGTGTGCCGGGGCAGCAGGCTCACGCCGTGCCCCGCGGCGACCAGCGCCTCCACGACGCCGAAGTCGTTGAACCGCTGCACGATCCGCAGCGGCCGCCCCGCCACCGCGCCGACGGCGTCCAGCACGCCGGCCACCGGGAACCCGGCCTCCACCGCGATCCAGGGCTCGTCGGCCAGGTCGGCGGGGGTCACGGTCGCGCGGTCGGCGAGCCGGTGCCCGGGCGGCAGCGCGACGTCGAGCGGCTCGCGGAGCAGCGGCACCACGTCCACGCCCGGCGGCCAGTCGGCACCCGCGTCCGGGCGGTGCGCCACCACCAGGTCGAAGTCGGCGGTCAGCGCGGGGAACTCGTCCTGGGCCACGTCCTCGTCCCCGAGCTCCACCCGCACGCCGTCCATCGCGGCGACCCGGCGGAGCAGGCTCGGCAGCAGCAGCTCCGCGCCGGACTGGAACGCGGCGACCCGCACCAGGCCGTGCGGGGCGGACCGGAACGCGTCGACGGCCGCCTCGGCGCGCTCCAGCGCGACCGCCACGTCCGCGGCGGCGTCCGCGAGCGCGTGCCCGGCGCCGGTCAGCCGCACGCCGCGGCCGGAGCGCTCGACCACCTCGGCCCCGGCGTCCCGGGCGAGCGCGCGCAGCTGCTGCGACACCGCGGACGGCGTCAGGTGCAGGGCGGCGGCGGCCGCGGTGACCCCGCCGCGGTCGCGGACCGCCCGGAGCGTCGCGAGGTGCCGGGTGTCCATGCAGCGACGCTACAGGAACCCTGCGTGATCTTTCGATGGTGCTGCACGGTGCACGCGGGCGAGGATCGGCGCATGCCACCCCGGGACCGCCTGCTCGCCCTCACCGTCGCCGTGCTCTGGGGGCTGAACTTCCCCGCGATCCACCTGTCGCTGGAGCAGTTCCCGCCGTTCTTCCTGGTGGCGCTGCGGTTCGCGCTGCTCGCCGTGCCGACGCTGCTCCTGGTGCCGCGGCCGCGGGTCCCGGTGCGCTGGCTGCTCGGGTACGGCATCGGCTTCGGGGTCCTGCAGTTCGCGTTCCTCTACCTCGCGATGGACAGCGGCATGCCGACCGGGCTGGCGTCCCTGGTGCTGCAGGCCTCGGCCCCGTTCACGGTGCTGCTCGGCGCGGTCTGGCTGCGGGAGCGGATCACCGCGCGGCAGGCGGTCGGGGTCGCGGTCGCGATCTGCGGCCTGGGCGGCATCGCGGCGCTGCGGGCGGGGTCCGGGGCGTCCGCCGGGCTGCTGCCGGTGGTGCTGACGCTGTGCGGCGGGCTGGGCTGGGCGTTCGGCAACGTGTCCAGCCGGCAGGCCCGCCCCGACAGCCCGCTGCGGTTCATGCTGTGGATGTCGGTCGTGCCGCCGCTGCCGATGCTCGCGCTGTCCCTCGCGCTGGAGGGGCCCGCGGCGATCGGCCGCTCGCTGACGACGCTCGGGACCGCGACCGGGGCGTGGGCGCTGGCGGGCCTCGCGTTCACGGTCCTGGTGGCGACCGTCGTCGGCTCGGGGATCTGGACCACCCTGCTGGCGCGGCACCCGTCGGGTGTGGTGGCGCCGTTCTCGATGCTGGTCCCGGTGGTGGGCATCGGCGCGTCCTGGGCGTTCCTGGGCGAGCGCCCGTCCCCGGCGGAGCTGGCCCTGGGCGCCCTGGTCCTGGCGGGCGTCCTCCTCGCGACCCGCCCCCCGCGCCGCCCCGCGCCCCATACCCCCGCCGCGCCACCCGCCCCCGCTGCTGCTGCCCCCGCCACCGCACCTGCCCCCACGCCCACGCCGACGCCCACGTCGAGATGACAACTCTCGGCCGTCCCGCGCCCTCCGCGCACAGCCGAGAGTTGCCATCTCGACGGGGAACGGCCGCCGAGTCTCCACTCCGGGACTGTCGAGCGGTGTGGTCGTAGAGGCGCGAGATGGAGACTCGGCGGGCGCGGGCGCGGGTGCGGACCGGCGCGAGCGAGCGCGCGGGCGGCGTCAGGTGCGCGGGGCGATCAGGGACGTCGCGATCGCGGCGATGCCCTCGCCGCGGCCGGTGAGGCCGAGTCCGTCCGTCGTCGTCGCCGAGACCGAGACCGGCGCCCCGGCCGCGGCCGTCAGCGCGGCCTCCGCCTCGGCGCGGCGCGGGGACAGGCGGGGGCGGTTGCCGATCACCTGGACCGCGACGTTGCCGATCTCGAACCCGGCCTCGCGGACGAGGCGCGCCGCCTCGGCCAGCAGGGTCGTGCCGGCGGCTCCCGCCCACTCGGGGCGGGACGTGCCGAACACCGACCCCAGGTCCCCGATGCCGGCGGCGGACAGCAGCGCGTCGGCGGCGGCGTGCGCGGCGACGTCGGCGTCCGAGTGGCCGGCCAGCGGCGCCTCGCCCGGCCACGCCAGCCCCGCGAGGTGCAGGACGGCCCCGGGCGCGGGCTCGGGGTCGTTCGCGTGCACGTCGACGCCGACGCCGGTGCGCGGCAGGCCCGGCACGCCGGAGCCCGGCCCCGCGCCCGGCTCCCGCGCCGTCCCGCCCGCCGGCCCCGCGCCCGCCGCCGTCACGACCGCACCCCGTCCCGCGCCGCCGCGTCCCGCGCCAGCAGCTCCGCCACCGCCAGGTCCCGCGTCGTCGTGATCTTCATGGCCTGCTCCTCCCCGGGCACGACCCACACCCGCTCCCCCAGCGCCTCGACCAGCGCGGCGTCGTCGGTCGCGGCGGTCGCCTCGCTCGCGGCGCGGTGCGCCCCGGCGGCGTGCGCGGCGTCCAGCAGCGCCCGGTCGAACCCCTGCGGCGTCTGCACGGCGCGCATGGTGGCCCGCGGGACGGTCGCGACCACGGGCGCGGCGCCGTCGACGGGCTCGCCGACCTGCTTGATGGTGTCGGCGACCGGGAGCCCGGGCACGACGGCGCGGTGCCCGGCGCGCACGGCGGCCTCGACGGACCGGATCAGCGCGGGCGACGCCAGGGCGCGCGCGGCGTCGTGCACGAGGACGACGTCGACGTCCTCCCCGAGCGCGGCGAGCCCCGCGGCGACGGACGCCTGCCGCGACCCCGCGCCCTCGACGACGGTCACGGGCAGGCCGATCCCCGGCCGCACGGGGCCGGCGAGCAGCGCCCGGAAGCCCCCGGCGCGGCCGGGCGGCACCGTGACGACCACGGACAGCACGACGCCCGACGCAGCGAGGCGTCGGGCGGCGTGCACGACCAGCGGGACCCCGGCGAGCTCGACGAGCGCCTTCGGTCCCGGCAGGCCGAGCCGCGTGCCGCTGCCGGCGGCGGTCAGGATCGCCGCGGTGGGCATGCGGGCGCGGTCGGCCGGTGTCGGAGGGTCAGCGCGCCGTCAGGACGCGAGCACCTCGTCGAGGATGGCCTCGGCCTTCTCCTCCTCGGTGTGCTCGGCGAGCGCGAGCTCCGAGACGAGGATCTGCCGGGCCTTGGCGAGCATGCGCTTCTCGCCCGCGGACAGGCCGCGGTCGGCTTCCCGGCGGGAGAGGTCGCGGACGACCTCGGCGACCTTGATCACGTCGCCGGAGGCGAGCTTCTCGAGGTTGGCCTTGTAGCGGCGCGACCAGTTGGTCGGCTCCTCGGTGTAGGGGGCGCGCAGCACGTCGAACACGCGCTCCAGGCCCTCCTGCCCGACGACGTCCCGCACACCCACGAGGTCGACGTTCTCCGCCGGCACCTCGATGGTCAGGTCACCCTGGGCGACCTTCAGCTTGAGGTAGATCTTGTCCTCGCCGCGGATGGTCCTGGTCTTGATCTCCTCGATCAGCGCTGCACCGTGGTGCGGGTAGACAACCGTCTCCCCAACAGTGAAAGTCATCTGCAGGTGTCCCCTTTCGCGGAACCCCAGTCTACCACGCGGCAACGGGGGGATTTCGTGGAGATCAGCCGCGTTTGCGCAGGTCAGCGCGTTGCCGGCCACGTCAGAGATTCGACACGCCGCGCGACGTGCCGGCGGGGCGGGCGTCGCTCGCTAGTCTCCGACAAGGGCCCCGTGCAACCCCCTCCCCGGCCGCGCACCCCGCTGACCTGCGACGACGCCGTCCGTGGGACCGAAGGCCCACGCAGCCGCCGAGAGGCCGTGCACGGCACCCCTGCGCCCACGTAGGCTCGGCCTCGCACGCCCGCGCGCGTGCCGCAGCCCCCCGCGCACCGCAGCGCCCGCCCCACCGCACCGAGGAGTCCACCGTGGCCCGCAGCCGCACGTCCGCCCGCCCCGTCGTCGTCGGGGCCGTCCTGGCCCTCGCGGCGGCCCTGTCCGGCTGCTCGGTGACCAACCAGATCACCACCGAGGTCGCGTACTCGGCGTCGGACGGCGTGCGCGCGACCCTCGGCGACCTGACGGCGGAGAACCTGCTGATCGTCGCGGAGGCGGCCGACGCCCCCGGCGCGCTCCAGGGCGCCCTGACCAACCGCGGCGACGACGCCCTGACCGTCGAGCTGTCCCTCGAGGGCTCGTCCGAGCGCGTGCGCGTCGACCCCGGCGCCACCGTGCTGCTGGGCGGCGGCTCCGGCGAGGGCGGCGCGGACGGCGACGAGCGCGAGCGGGTCGTCTTCGACGCCGCGGGCGCCCCGGGGTCGACGGTCGAGCTCACGCTGAGCACGGCCGCGGCCGGCGACCAGACCGTGCCGGTCCCCGTGCTCGACGGCACGCTGCCGGAGTACGCGGACCTGGTCCCGGAGGCCGTCGAGGTCAGCCCCGAGCCGACCGTCACCGAGACCGCGTCCGCCGAGGACACCACGGAGCCGGGCGCGGAGGCGACCACCGCCCCGACCGCCGAGGCGACCACCGGCACCGAGGGCTGACGCCCGCGCGGGCCCGCCCCGCGCCCCCCACGCACGGCACAGGCCCCGTCCGGACTCCCGGACGGGGCCTGCGTCGTGCGGCCCGGGCGGTCGGCGCGCGGTTCCCCTCCCGACCCGCGCGCCGGCCGCCGTGCCCCCCGCGGCTCAGCCGAAGCGGCCGGAGATGTAGTCCTCGGTCGCCTGCTCCTTGGGCGACGAGAACATCGTGGCGGTGTCGTCGATCTCGATGAGCTTGCCGGGCTGGCCGGTGCCGGCGATGTTGAAGAAGGCCGTGCGCTCGGAGACGCGGGCCGCCTGCTGCATGTTGTGCGTGACGATGACGATCGTGTACTCGCTCTTGAGCTCGGCGATCAGGTCCTCGATGGCGAGGGTCGAGATCGGGTCGAGCGCGGAGCACGGCTCGTCCATGAGCAGCACCTGGGGCTTCACCGCGATGGCGCGGGCGATGCACAGGCGCTGCTGCTGGCCGCCGGACAGGCCGGAGCCCGGGCGGTCGAGGCGGTCCTTGACCTCGTTCCACAGGTTGGCGCCGCGCAGCGAGGCCTCGACGAGGTCGTTCGCGTCGCCCTTCGAGATCCGGCGGTTGTTCAGCCGGACGCCGGCGAGCACGTTCTCCGCGATCGACATCGTCGGGAACGGGTTCGGGCGCTGGAACACCATGCCGACCTGGCGGCGCACGGCGACCGGGTCGATCTCGGCGCCGTACAGGTCCACGCCCTCGACCGCGACGGTGCCCTCGACGCGCGCGCCGGGGATGACCTCGTGCATGCGGTTGAGGGTGCGGAGGAACGTCGACTTGCCGCAGCCGGACGGGCCGATGAACGCGGTCACCGAGCGGGGCTCGATGGTCATGTTCACGTCCTCGACGGCCTTGAAGGCGCCGTAGTAGATGTTCAGGTCCTTGACGTCGATGCGCTGAGCCATCTCGGTCGTCTCCTTGTGCTTGGTGAAGGGGAGGTGGGGGCGGCGGTCAGCGGATCTTCGGGGCGAAGAGCCGCGTCACCAGGCGCCCGATCAGGTTCAGCACCATGACGATGAGGAAGAGCGTGAGGGCGGCGGCCCAGGCGCGCTGCAGGTTGATGTCCGGGATGCAGCTCGCGTCGCCGTCCGTGCACGGGACGAGGCCCTGAGCGTACTGCCGGTACACGTAGACGGGCAGCGTCATCATGCGGCCCTCGAACAGGTTGAAGTTGATCGAGTCGACCACCCCGACCGTGAGCAGCAGCGGGGCCGTCTCGCCGATGACCCGGGCGATCGCCAGCATCACGCCGGTGGTCAGGCCGGCGACCGAGGTGCGCAGGACGACCTTGATGATGGTCAGCCAGCGCGGCACGCCGAGCGCGAGCGAGGCCTCGCGCAGCTCGTTCGGGACGAGCCGCAGCATCTCCTCGCTGGACCGGATGACGACCGGGATCATCAGCACCGACAGAGCGACCGAGCCGATGGCGCCGAACTTCGCGCCCGGCCCGAGGAGCAGCGCGAACAGGGCGTAGGCGAACAGGCCGGCGACGATCGACGGGATGCCCGTCATCACGTCGACCAGGAACGTCACCAGCCGCGCGAGCGGCTTGCCGTTGCCGTACTCGACCAGGTAGATCGCGGTCAGCAGGCCGATCGGCACCGAGATGAGCGCGGCGAACAGCGTGATCTCGAGCGTGCCGACGATCGCGTGGTAGATGCCGCCCGCGTCCATGCCGCCGAACACGCCGCGCATGGAGTTGAGCAGGAAGTAGGAGTCCAGCCGGCCGATGCCGCGGGACACGACGGTCCAGGTGAGCGACAGCAGCGGGATCATCGCCAGCACGAACGCCGCGCTGATCAGCACCCGCATCGTGACGTCGGTGCGGCGCCGGCGGCGATCCGTGGCCTGCAGCGCCTCGCGCAGAGACGCGCCCGCCGGGCTGGTGGTGGTCGGGGTGGTCGTCATGTCAGTTCGCCCCCGAGAAGTCCTTGCGCCGCGCGACGATCGCGCGGGCGGCCATGTTCACGGCCAGGGTGATGATGAACAGGGCGAGACCGGTCGCGATCAGCGTCGCGACGCCGGTCTGGTTGGCCTCCGGGAACTGCGCGGCGATGTTCGCGGCGATCGTCTGCTGCTGGCCGGCGGCGAGCAGCTGGAACGAGTAGAGGAACCCGGGCGACAGGATCATCAGGACGGCCATCGTCTCGCCGAGCGCGCGGCCCAGGCCGAGCATGGCGGCCGACACGATGCCGGACCGGGCGAACGGCAGCACGGCCATCCGCACGACCTCCCACTGCGTCGCGCCGAGGGCCAGGGCGGCCTCCTCGTGCAGCCGCGGCGTCTGCAGGAACACCTCGCGGCAGATGGCGGTGATGATCGGCAGGATCATCACCGCGAGCACGACGGCCACGGTCATCATCACGCGGCCGGTCGGCGACACCACGCCGCCGAAGAACGGGATCCAGCCGAGGTACGTCCCGAGGAACTCCCACACCGGCTGCACGACCGGGCTGAGCACCAGGCCGCCCCACAGGCCGTAGACGACCGACGGGATGGCGGCGAGCAGGTCGACCACGTAGCCGAGCGCGCTGGCCAGCCGGCGCGGCGCGTAGTGCGAGGTGAACAGCGCGATGCCGATGGCGACCGGCGTCGCCAGCAGCAGCGACACCGCGGCGGCGAGCAGCGTGCCGAAGATCAGCGGGCCGACGAAGCCCAGCAGGCTGGTGTCCTCGGGGAACCAGCTGACCGCGTCCGACAGCTCGGACGAGTCCGCGGTCAGGGCGGGCCAGGCGCGCTGGATCAGGAACACGGCGACGGCGGCCAGGATCACGAGGATCAGGACGCCGGCCCCGGTCGCGAGCCAGCGGAACGCCAGGCTGCCGCCGCGGTCGCCGTGGCCCGAGCCCAGCCTGCGGGCCGTCGTGCCGGGCTTCACCGGCTCGGTGGGCCCCGCGGTTCGGGGCTGGGTGCTGGTCACTCGGTCTCCAGGGGGAGGGGGAGGAGAGAGGTCGTGTCTCGCGCCGACGGCCGGCCCACCGCGAGGTGGGCCGGCCGGGGTCCGGGCGGGAGAGGCGGCCGACGGGTCACGACGACCGCCCCTCCCCCCGGGTGATCAGGACGCCAGGGTGATCGCGTCGATCGACGCCTGGACGTCGGTGCGCAGGTCGTCCGAGATCGGCGCGGAGCCCGCGGCCGACTCGGAGGCCGCCTGACCCTCGGCGGAGGCGACGTAGGTCGCGAACGCCTTGACCAGGTCGACGTCGTCCTGCGAGTCGTAGGACTGGCAGACGACCAGGTACGAGGCGAGGATCAGCGGGTAGGCGCCGGCCTCGGTCGTGGTGCGGTCGATGTCGATCACGATGTCACCCTCCTCGCGCGAGTCGTCGCGCGGGGAGACGTCGAGGGCGGCCGCGGCGGCCTCCTCCGACGGGGCGACGAACTCGTCGCCGACCTGGATGGAGACCTTGCCGAGCGAGCCGGCCTTCGAGGCGTCCGCGTAGCCGATGGTGCCCTGGCCGCCCTGGACGGTCTGGATCAGGCCGGAGGTGCCCTGGCCGGACTCGCCGCCCTCGACCGCCCAGTCGCCGGAGGCCTCGGCCGTCCAGGCGCCGTTGCCGGCCTTCGCCAGGTAGTCCGTGAAGTTCTTCGTGGTGCCCGACTCGTCCGAGCGGTGCACGGTGGTGATCGCCAGGTCCGGCAGCGTCACGTCCGGGTTGGCCTCGGCGATGGCCGGGTCGTTCCAGTTCGTGATCGTGTTGTTGAAGATGTTCGCGATCGTCTCGGCCGAGAGGTTCAGCTCGGCGACGCCCTCGAGGTTGAAGACGACGGCGATCGGGGAGATGTAGACCGGCAGATCCACCGCGTTGGCGCCGAAGCAGCGCTCCTGCGCCTGGGCCAGCTCGTCCTCGTCGAGCGCGGAGTCGGTACCCGCGAACTTCACGGAGCCGTCGAGGAACGCGGTGCGGCCACCACCGGAGCCGACCGGGTCGTACGAGACCGTGACGTCGGGGTTCGCGTTCTGGAACCCGGCGCGCCAGGCCTCCATCGCGGACTCCTGCGACGAGGCGCCCGAGCCGGCGAGCTCACCCGAGAGGGAGCTGGTCGAGCCGGTGTCGGAACCGCCGGAGGTCTCGGCGGCGCCCGTCGGGTTGTCCGAACCACATGCCGTGAGGGAGAGGGCGACGACGCCGGCGAGGGCGAGGGCACCCGTACGACCGCGGTTGAGGTTCACAGTGTTGTCCGTCCTGTCGTGACGCGGCGCGCACCCGTCTGTGCGCGACCTGGCGCCGACGCTAGGGAGCGCAGGTGACCAGGCTCCCGTAGCCGGGTGAACGCACGGTGAACGAGCGGACAATCCTGGCGGCGACCCGCGTGGCGCGCGTCACGGCCGGCCCGGTCAGGCCGGCTCGTCGTCCAGCAGCTTGTAGCCGAGGCCGCGCACCGTGACCAGGAGCGTGGGGTTGCCCGGGTCCGGCTCGATCTTGGCCCGCACCCGCTTCACGTGCACGTCGAGGGTCTTGGTGTCGCCGACGTAGTCGGTGCCCCACACCCGGTCGATGAGCTGGCCGCGGGTGAGCACCCGGCCGGCGTTGCGCAGCAGCAGCTCGAGCAGCTCGAACTCCTTGAGCGGGAACGCCACCGGCTGGTCGTCGACCGTGACCGTGTGCCGCTCGACGTCCATCCGGACCCGGCCGGCGGCGAGCACGCCGTCGTCCTCGGGCTCGTCCTCGCCGGCCGCGCCCCCACCGGACGGCGTCTGGCGGCGGCGGAGCACCGCGCGCACCCGGGCCAGCAGCTCGCGCGAGGAGTAGGGCTTGGTCACGTAGTCGTCGGCGCCGAGCTCCAGGCCGACCACCTTGTCGATCTCGCCGTCCTTCGCGGTCAGCATGATCACCGGGACGTCGCTGCGCTGCCGGATCCGGCGGCAGACCTCGGTGCCGGACATCCCGGGGAGCATGAGGTCGAGCAGCACGAGGTCGGCGCCCTCGGACTCGAACGCCTCGACGGCCTCGGTCCCGGTGGCGGCGGTGGTGACCTGGAACCCCTCGCGGCCGAGCAGGTACGCCAGCGGGTCGCGGTAGGACTCCTCGTCCTCGACGAGCAGGATGCGGGTCACGGGGTCAGGCCTCCGGTGCGGTGTCGGGGTGGGCGGCGGCGGCGCGCGGGGCGGCCGGGCCGGGTCGGTCGGGGACGACGAGGGGCTGCGGACGGTCGTCCGCGGTCGCGGTCGGCGGCTGGCCGACGGCGACCGGGAGCCGCAGGGTGAACGTGGAGCCGCGGCCCGGCTGCGACCACACCTGCACGTCGCCGCCGTGGTCGGCCGCGACGTGCTTGACGATCGACAGGCCGAGGCCCGTGCCGCCGGTCTCGCGGCTGCGGGCCGGGTCGACGCGGTAGAACCGCTCGAACACCCGGTCCTGCTCCTCGGGCGAGATGCCGATGCCCTGGTCGACGACCGCGATCTCGACCAGGCCGTCGCGGGCGCGCACGCCGACGCCCACGGTCGTGCCGGGCGGCGAGTAGCGGACCGCGTTGTCCAGCAGGTTGCGCACCGCCTGGACCAGCATCGTCGGGTCGCCGAACACCCGGGTGCCCCGCTCCCCGCCGACCTGGAAGCCCATGTCCTTCGCGGCGGCGCCGGTGCGCGCGCGGTCGACCGACTCGGCGACCACCGCGTCGACGTCCACCACGGCGATGTCCTTCAGCGCGCCGGCCACCTGCAGCCGGGACAGCTCGAGGATCTCGTGCACCAGCTCCGAGAGCCGGTGCGCCTCCCCGACCATCCGGCCCGCGAACCGGCGCACGGCCTCGGGGTCGTCCGCGGCGTCCTGCACCGTCTCGGCCAGCAGCGACAGCGCGCCGACCGGGGTCTTCAGCTCGTGGGACACGTTGACGACGAAGTCGCGGCGGATCGCCTCGAGGCGCCGGGCCTGGGTGTTGTCCTCGGCCAGCACCAGCAGCAGCCCCGGCGCGACCTGCGCGACGCGGACCTGCAGCATGACGGTGCCCGGGCCGAGGGGCCCGCGCGGCAGCTCCAGCTCCTCGTCGCGGATCAGCCCGGTGCGGCGGACGTCGGCGATCAGCTCGCGCACGGCGGCGTGCACGACCATGCCGTCCCGGACGACGCCGAGCGCGAACGCCGGCGGGCTCGCCCGGACGACGCGGTCCTCGTCGTCGAGCACCACCGCGGCGGAGCGCAGCACCGCGAGCGTCCGGACCACGCCGTCGTCGACCTCCGGCTCCGGGCGCGGCGGCACGCTGCGCTGCGCGCGCTCGCTGAACCGGAACGCCAGCGTCGCCCCGATGCCGGTGAGCAGACCCAGCACGCCCGCGAGCAGCGCGCCGAGACCGTTGAGACCGTCCACGGCGCCAGCGTACGGTCGTCGTGGGCGTGCCACGGACCGGCACGGCCGCGCCGCGGCGGCGCCGGGCGGAGTGTTCATCTCCGTTCACCGCGCGGCGACCTGCCGTTCACCGGCGCGTTCACCGGAGCGTGCGACCGTGGGTGGCCGGGACCAGACTGGTGCACCCACGCACGCCCGCGCGCGGACCGCGCGCGAACGAGAGGAAGCCATGCGGGAGATCTTCGAGGCCGAGCTCAAGCAGCTCGGGGACGACCTGGTGGCGATGAGCCGCCGGGTCGAGCACGCGATCGGGGCCGCCGGTGAGGCGCTGCTCCGCCAGGACCTGGCCCTCGCCGAGTCGGTGATCGCGGACGACCTCGCCATCGACGCGCTGGAGCGCGACCTCGACGAGCGCTGCGTCCTGCTGCTCGCCCAGCAGCAGCCGGTCGCCACCGACCTGCGCGTCGTCGTGTCCGCGCTGCGGATGAGCGCGACGCTCGAGCGGATGGGCGACCTGGCCCGGCACGTGGCCCAGGTGGCCCGCGGCCGGTACCCCAACGCCGCGATCGACCCCGCGCTGACCGGGGTGTTCACCGAGATGAACGAGGCCGCGCGCCGCGTCGCCCAGCGCACCACCCAGGTGCTCAGCTCGCACGACCTCACCGAGGCCGAGGGCATCGAGCGCGACGACGACCTGCTCGACTCGCTGCACGAGGAGACCTTCCGCGTGCTGCTCGGGGGGTCCTGGACCGGCAGCCCGCAGCAGACGATCGACGTCACGCTGCTCGGCCGGTACTACGAGCGGTTCGGCGACCACGCGGTCTCGGTCGCGCGCCGCATCGTCTACCTGGTCACCGGCGAGTTCGCGAGCGACGCCCCCGGCACCCGCTGACGTCGCGGACGGCCGTCCGCGCACGAGGCCCGTCTCCCCCGCCGCACGGGGGGACGGGCCTCGTCGTGTCCGGGGCGCGCCGCGCGAGGACGACGGCGGCCCGGGGACGACGAAGGGGCCCGGGCCGACGTGGTGTCGGCCCGGGCCCCTCGCGCGTGCTGCGTGCTGCCGGTCAGCGGCCCTGGTTCGCGACCGCGGCGATCGCCTCGGCGGCGGCGTCGGGGTCGAGGTAGGTGCCGCCCGGATTCGTCGGCTTCAGCGTCTCGGGGTCCAGGTGGTAGACGAGCGGGATGCCGGTCGGGATGTTGATCCCGGCGATCGTCGCGTCGTCCACGTCGTCGAGGTACTTCACGATCGCGCGGATCGAGTTGCCGTGCGCGGCCACCAGGGTGGTCTTCCCGGCCTTCAGGTCGGGCACGATCTCCGCGTCCCAGTACGGCAGCGCGCGGTCGAGCACCTGCTTGAGCGCCTCGGCGCGCGGGATCGGCTCGCCGGCGTAGCGCGGGTCGCTGTCCTGCGAGAACTCCGAGCCGAGCTCGATGTCCGGCGGCGGGACGTCGTAGGAGCGGCGCCAGAGCATGAACTGCTCCTCGCCGTACTCCTGCAGGGTCTGCTTCTTGTCCTTGCCCTGCAGCGCGCCGTAGTGGCGCTCGTTCAGGCGCCACGAGCGCTTGACCGGGATCCACAGGCGGTCCGCGGCGTCGAGCGCGTAGTTCGCGGTCGTGATGGCGCGGCGCAGCAGCGACGTGTGCACCACGTCCGGCAGCACGCCGGCGTCGGTGAGCAGCGTGCCGCCGCGCTTGGCCTCCGCGACGCCCTTCTCGGAGAGCGCGACGTCGACCCAGCCGGTGAACAGGTTCTTCGCGTTCCATTCGCTCTCGCCGTGGCGGAGCAGAACGAGGGTGTAGGTCATGGGTCCCATCCTGCCGCACCCGGCGCCCGGGCGTCGGGGGACGTTCGGCCCGCGGAACACCCGGGCCCCCGCGCGGCGTTGCACCGGGCATGCCGATCACCGGGGAGTACCAGCCCAGCACCGACAAGCGCTCGCGCGACCAGGTCGAGCTCATCGAGAGCTCCGGCGGGACGGAGGGCACCACGATGCGCGGGATGCCCGTCGTCGTCGTGACCATGCTCGGGGCGAGGTCGGGGAAGGTCCGCAAGATCCCCGTGATGCGGGTGGAGCACGACGGCGCGTACGCCGTGGTCGCGTCGCTCGGCGGGGCCCCGAAGCACCCCGTCTGGTACCACAACCTGCTGGCGCACCCGCTGGTCGAGCTGCAGGACGGCCCGGCGAAGGCCGACTACACCGTGCGCGAGGTCTCCGGCGCGGAGCGCGACCTGTGGTGGGCGCGGTCCGTCGAGGCGTACCCGGACTACGCGGACTACCAGACCCGCACGTCCCGGGTGATCCCGGTCCTGGTCCTGGAGCCGGTCGCCGCGTCCTGAGCCCGGCGGGGCGCCGTCACACCGCGACGCGCGCGCGGCGCTCGGCGGCCAGGGCGTAGACCTTGAGCACCTGCTCGGCCGTCGCGTCCCAGCCGTACTGCTCGGCCACCCGCCGGGCGCCCGCCCGCCAGGTCGTGCGCGACGCCGGGTCCGCGAGCGCCGTCGCCAGCGCGTCCGCCCACACCGCCGGGTCGTGCCCGCGCACCTGCCGCCCGGACACGCCGTCCTGCACCACGGACCGCAGCCCGCCGACCGCGGACGCGACGACGGGGGTGCCCGCGGCCTGCGCCTCGACGGCCACCAGCCCGAACGACTCGCTGCGCGACGGCACGGCCACGAGGTCGGCCGCGCCGAACCAGCGGGCGAGGTCGGCGCGCGCGACCGGCGGGTGGAACCGCACGTCGTCCGCGACCCCGGAGGTCGCGGCGAGCGCCTGCAGCTCGGTGAGCGCGGTCGCCCGGCCGCTCGGCCCGCCGAGCACGACCAGCAGCGGGACCGGCCGGCCCGTCGCACGGAGCACGCCCAGCGCCCGCACGAGCACGTCCGGCGCCTTGAGCGGCTGCACCCGGCCCGCGAACACCACGACGTCCCGGTCGACCGGCAGCCCGAGGTCCCGGCGCAGGGCGGCGCGGTCGGCGCGCGGCCGGAACGTGCTGAGGTCGACGCCCGGCGCGACGACGTGCACCCGCTCGGGGTCGGCGTCGTACATGCCGACGAGGTCCTGGCCCTCCTCGGCGGTGCTCGCGACCAGCGCGTCGGCGGCGGCGACCACCTGCTCCTCGCCGATCACCCGGGTCGCCGGCTCGGGGCTGTCCCCCGGCGCGAGCGCGGCGTTCTTCACCCGGGCCATCGTGTGCATGGTGTGCACCAGCGGCACGTCCCAGCGCTCCGCCGCGAGCCAGCCGACCTGGCCGGACAGCCAGTAGTGGCTGTGCAGCACGTCGAACCAGCCGGCGGGCCGGGCGGCGCCGACCCGGAGCACGCCCGCGGTCACCGCGCAGAGCTGGCCGGGCAGGTCGTTCTTGTCCAGCCCCTCGTACGGGCCGGCGGGCACGTGGTGCACGAGCACCCGGTCGTCGTGCTCGTCGAGGTGCACGGACTCCGGCAGCGCCGACGAGGTGGCGCGGGTGAAGATCTCGACCGCGGCGCCGCGGCGGGCGAGCGCCCGGGCCAGCTCGGCGATGTAGACGTTCATCCCGCCGGCGTCGCCCGTGCCCGGCTGGTCCCGGGGCGAGGTGTGCACGGACAGCATGGCGATGCGCTGCGGCTCGTGCGGCACGACGGGGCTCCGGGAGGGGGACGGTGACGGGCGGACTCCCCCCATTGTCGGCCATCCGCGGGGGTACGCACCGCGTGACGCCGACCACCCGGGTGGGATCCGGTCGGGCGCACCGTCCCCGGCGTCAGGGGCGCGCGGCCCGGAAGTCCTCCTCCAGCTGCTCGAGCGACCGGTCCCGGGTCTCGGGGAGCACGAACCGCACGAACAGCCAGGACAGCACGTTCAGCGCCGCGAACAGCAGGAACGTCCCGTTGACCCCGATGCCGGCGACCACCGACGGGAAGAACCCGGAGATGACCGCGTTCGCCGCCCAGTTCCAGAACACGCACAGCCCGATCGCGAAGCCGCGGACCCGCAGCGGGAACAGCTCGGCCAGGATCACCCAGCAGACCAGCCCCACGGACGACTGGTTGAAGCCCACGAACAGCACCAGGAAGAACGTGACGGCCACCGACCGGCCGGTGCTCTCCGGGATCGCCGCCGAGCACAGCGCGATCAGCAGGTGCGACGCGATGATGCCGGTGAGCCCGACCAGCAGCAGCCCGCGCCGGGTGACCCGGTTGATGACCCGCAGGCCGATGAGCATGCCGAGCACCGAGAACACGCCGTTCAGCACGTTCGCCACCAGGGCGACGTCCCCGCTGAACCCGGACTGCCGGAGCAGCTGGGTGCCGTAGTACATGACGGCGTTGATGCCGCCGAGCTGGTTGACCACCGCGACGCCGACGCCGATCAGCACGAGCCGCCGCACCCACGCGAGCCGCAGCTCCCCCCAGCCGCCCTGCCCGCGCGCGGCGTCGGTGCGCTCGAGGGCGACGAGGTCGCGGACCTCGCGGAGCTCCGCGGCCGCCCGCCCCGGGTCGCGCACCTGGCGGAGCACCGCGAGCGCGTCGTCCTCCCGGCCGCGGGACAGCAGCCAGCGGGGCGACTCGGGCATCCGGAGCATCCCCGCGAACAGCGCGACCGCCGGCACGGCCTGCACCGCGAGCATGTACCGCCAGACGCCGGGGTGGTCGGACCACACGGTGCCGATGACCGCGTTGATCACGAACGCCGCGAGCTGGCCGACGACGATGGCGATCTCGTTCCGCCCCGTGATCGCGCCGCGGCGCTCCGTCGGCGCGAGCTCGGCCAGGTAGACCGGCACCGTGACGGACGCGCCGCCGACGGCGAGGCCGAGCACGAACCGGGTCGCGGCCATGACCTCGAACGACGGGGCGGCGACGCTGCCCAGCGCGCCCACGAAGAAGACCACGGCGAGCGCCACGAGCGTGCGGCGCCGGCCGACCCGGTCCGCGAGCCGGCCGCAGAGCAGCGCGCCGATCGCCGCGCCGACGAGCAGGCTGCTGGTGACCAGGCCCTCGGTCGCCGGGGTGAGCCCGAGGTCGGCGACCATCGGGTCCAGCGCGCCGTTGATGACGCCGGTGTCGTAGCCGAACAGCAGGCCGCCGAAGGTCGCGACGACCGTGATGACGTCGAGCCGCCGCAGGTGCGGCCCCGGCATCAGCGGCGGGAGGGTGCGGGGGGCGGCGCCGGGCGCGCCCGCGGGACCGGCGGTCACGCCGGCACGACGCACGCCGGGGCCGGCAGCGCGACGGTCGAGACGACGGCCCCGTCCCGGAGCACGGTGAGCGAGTCGCCGCGCTGGTCCGCCACGACGGTCCAGCCCTCGACGACCGCGAAGTGCCGCGGCCACGCGCCGGGCAGCGCGGTCTGGCCCGCGGGCGCGAGCGTGCCGTCGGGCCCGGGCGCGAAGGTCGCGAGCACGTCGGTGCCGCGGGTCGCGACCAGCACGCGGTCGCCGGCCCGGTCGATGTGCGAAGGCAGCGGGCGCCCGCCGGCGCCCGCCGGCGCGCCGTCCTCGGCGGCGGGGACGTGCTGCACCACCCGGCCGGACGCGGTCGCCGCGTCCCAGGCCAGCACGGCGACGGTGACGTCGAGCTCGCAGGCGACGTACGCGATCCGGCCGTCGGCGGAGAACACCAGGTGCCGCGGGCCGGAGCCGGGGCGCAGCGTCGCGGCGATCCCGTCCTCGGTGAGCAGGCCGGTCTCCGGGTCGCGCCGGTACCGGCGGATCTCGTCGGTGCCGAGATCGCAGACCAGCAGGTGCGCGGCGTCCGGGGTCAGCGCGGCGAAGTGGGCGTGCGACGCCTCCTGGCGCTCGGCGTCGGGGCCGGAGCCGGTGTGGGTCAGCACCTGGGCGGGGGCGTCCGCGGCGAGGCCGTCCGGGCCGAGCTCGAGGACCGCCAGCGAGCCCGAGGAGTAGTTGGCGACGTAGGCCACCCGGCCCTCCGGGTCGAGCAGCACGTGGCACGGGTCGTCGCCGCCGCTGCCGGCGGTGCCGGTCCGGGCGAGGGCGGGCCGGCCGTCCGCGCCGGTCCCGACCCGGAACGCCGACACGGTGCCGCCGGCGTGCTCGCCGACCGCGAGCAGCAGGCCGGCCTGCCGGTCCACGGCCAGGAACGAGGGCGCGTGCGTCTCGGCCACGAGCACGGGGTCCACGAGGCGCCCGGTGTCCGCGGCCAGGCCGACCCGCCAGATGCCCTCGCCGAGCCCGGCGGGGGTCCCCGCCCCGGCCGAGGGGTAGGTCCCGATCCACAGGTCGCGCAGGTGCTCCGTCACGGCGAGGACTGTAGGCGACGGCGCCCGCTCCCGCCGAGTCCGCCCGCCCGCGGCACCGGCGTCCGCGGTGCGGGGTCAGGCGGCGGGGGCGGGCAGCCAGGCGGCCGGGTCGTCGGCGACCGCGCGGAGGACGACCAGGGCGGCGCCGTCCATCGCCGCGTGCTCCCCGCCCGCGGCGACGCCGACCCGCGCGTCCGCCCAGGCCGCGGCGAGCACCCGCGTCCGCAGCTGCGCCACGACGGCGTCCGTCAGCCACGGCGCCAGCGGCGCGTAGATCCCGCCGAGCACCACCCGCTCGACGTCCACGAGGTTGACGAAGTTGGCGAGCGCGACGCCCAGCGCCTCGCCCGCGGACCGCAGCGCCCGCGCCGTGCGCTCGTCGCCGGCGCCGGCCGCCGCGAGCAGCGCGTCCACCGGCTCCTCGACGTCGCGCCCGGCCGCGCGCAGCAGCGCGTCCTTGCCCGCGTACTGCTCGAGGCAGCCGCGCGCCCCGCAGGTGCACCGCGGCCCCTGCTGGTCGACGACGGTGTGGCCCAGCTCGCCGCTCCAGCCGTGCCGCCCGGCGAACACCTCGCCGTCGAGCACGATCGCCGCGCCGATGCCGACCTCGCCCGACACGTACAGGAACGACTGCCCGGCGGCGCCGGCGCGCGCCTCGGCGCGGGCGGCCAGGTTCGCCTCGTTCGCCAGCCGGACCGCCAGGCCGTCGACCTCCGGGTGGCCGGCCAGCAGCGCCACGACGTCGACGTCCCGCCAGCCGAGGTTCGGGGCGAGCCGGAGCGGGCCGGTGCCGCGGTCCACGAGCCCGGGCAGCGCGAGGCACATGCCCGCCAGCCGGGCCCCGGCGGGCAGGGCCGCGCGGACCTCCCCCACCAGCGCCGCGAGCACGCCGAGCACCCGCGCGGGATCGCTGTGCCGGTAGTCGCCGCGGGTCTCCCGGTGCGCGACCACGTGCCCGGCGAGGTCGAGCGCGCGCACCCCCACGTAGTCGACGTTCACCTCGGCGCCCAGGCCCACGACGGTGCCGGACGCGGGGACCAGCGGGACCGCGGGGCGGCCCGCGCGGGCGGTGGCCGTGGGCGGCAGCTCGGCGACCAGGCGGGCGCCGATCAGCAGGTCGACCAGGGCGGACACCGCGCCGCGGGTCAGCCCGGTGGCGGTGGCGACGTCGGCGCGGGACGGCGGCGCGGCGGGCGCGGCGGGCGCGCCGCCGGCCGCCGCGGGGTCCGCGGCGTCCAGCACGTGCCGCAGCACGAGGGCCAGGTTGTGCTCCCGCAGCGAGCCCTGCCGGGCCGGCACCCGGCGGCGCGCGGCCGGGCCCGCGACAGCCGGGCGGGCCGCGCCGGGGTCGGCGGCGGGCGCCTCGGGCGGCGCGGCGGAGTCGGTCACGCGGTTGACCCTAGCCGGTCCCGCGTATAAGTTCACTCACAAGACAAACCCCGCAGGGTTACTCGATGAGGAGCAGACGATGGTGCGCACGCCCACCCGCGACGACAAGTTCTCCTTCGGTCTCTGGACCGTCGGCTGGAACGCCCAGGACCAGTTCGGCTCCGCGAGCCGGCCGTGGCTCGACCCGGTGGAGTCGGTGCACAAGCTCGCCGAGCTCGGCGCCGCGCACGTGACCTTCCACGACGACGACGTCGTGCCGTTCGGCTCCGACGACGCCGAGCGCGAGCGCATCCTCGGCCGGTTCAAGCAGGCGCTGGCCGACACCGGCATCACGGTCGAGATGGTCACGACCAACACCTTCAGCCACCCGATCTTCAAGGACGGCGCGTTCACGTCGAACGACCGCCGCGTGCGCCGCTACGGCCTGCGCAAGGTCATCCGGAACGTCGACCTGGCCGCCGAGCTCGGCGCCGACACGTTCGTCATGTGGGGCGGCCGCGAGGGCGCGGAGTACGACTCCGCCAAGGACCTGAACGCCGCGCACGACCGGTACGCCGAGGGCATCGACACCGTCGCCGCGTACATCAAGGAGAAGGGCTACGGCCTCCGGATCGCCATCGAGCCGAAGCCGAACGAGCCCCGCGGCGACATCCTGCTCCCGACGATCGGCCACGCCCTCGCGCTGATCGCGAAGCTCGAGCACGGCGACATCGTCGGCCTCAACCCGGAGACCGGCCACGAGCAGATGGCGGGCCTCAACTACACGCAGGGCATCGCCGAGGCGCTGTGGGCCGGCAAGCTGTTCCACATCGACCTGAACGGCCAGCGGTCCATCAAGTACGACCAGGACCTCGTGTTCGGCCACGGCGACCTGTTCTCCGCGTTCGCCACCGTCGACCTGATCGAGAACGGTTTCCCGTCCGGCGGCCCGCGCTACGACGGCCCGCGGCACTTCGACTACAAGCCGTCCCGCACCGAGGACTTCGACGGCGTGTGGGAGTCGGCCCGGGCCAACATGGCGACCTACCTGCTGCTCAAGGAGCGCGCGCAGGCGTTCCGCGCCGACCCGGAGGTCCAGGAGGCCCTCGAGGCGTCCGGCGTGCTCGAGCTGTCGCAGCCGACGATCGGCGAGGGCGAGACCCTGGCCGACCTGCTGGCCGACCGGTCCGCGTACGAGGACTTCGACGTCGAGGGCGTCGCCGCCCGCGGCTTCGGCTTCGTCCGCCTGAACCAGCTCGCGCTGGAGCACGCGCTCGGCGCCCGCTGACGCACGCACCACCGCCGAGGTCGAGGGTTTCCGGCGAGGTCGAGGGTCCCTGCCCCCGGTTTCGCGTGGAACCCTCGACCTCGGCGCTTCTCCCCTACCAGCAAGAGCGAGGAAGCAGCATGGGCCTGGTCGCCGGGGTGGACTCCTCCACCCAGTCCTGCAAGGTCGTCGTGCGCGACGCCGAGACCGGGGCGCTGGTGCGCTCCGGCCGCGCGTCGCACCCCGACGGCACCGAGATCGACCCGCGGCACTGGTGGGACGCGCTGCAGACCGCCGTGCGGGACGCCGGCGGGCTCGACGACGTCGACGCGGTCGCGGTCGGCGGGCAGCAGCACGGCATGGTCGCGCTCGACGCCGACGGCGAGGTCGTCCGCGACGCGCTGCTGTGGAACGACACCCGGTCCGCGCCGTCCGCGCTCGCGCTGATCGACGAGCTCGGCGGCCCGCAGGCCTGGGCCGACGCGATCGGCTCGGTGCCCGTCGCGTCGCTGACGGTCACCAAGCTGCGCTGGCTGCGGGACCACGAGCCCGACGCCGCCGCGCGGGTCGCCGCCGTGGCGCTCCCCCACGACTGGCTGACCTGGCGGCTCGCCGGGTACGGCCCGGGCAACGCCGACCTCACGGCGCTCACGACCGACAGGTCCGACGTGTCGGGCACCGGCTACTGGTCGCCGTTCACCGAGGACTACCGCCGCGACCTGCTGGAGCTGGCGCTCGGCCACGACGTCGTGCTGCCGCGGGTCGTCGGAGCGGGCGAGGCGGCGGGGGTCGCCGGGGACACCGCGCTCGCGCGGGCGGGCGCCGCGCTGGGCGCCGGGGCGGGCGACAACGCCGCCGCCGCGCTCGGGCTCGGCATGGTCGCCGGCGACGTCGCGATCTCCATCGGCACCTCGGGCGTCGTGTCCGCGGTGTCCGCCACGCCGACCGCCGACGGCTCCGGCCTGGTCACCGGGTTCGCCGACGCGACCGGCGCCTACCTGCCGCTCGCCTGCACGCTCAACGCCTCCCGGGTGCTGGACGCCGCGGCGCGGATGCTCGGCGTCGACCACGCGGGCCTGTCCGCGCTCGCGCTGTCCGCGCCCGCCGGCGCCGACGGCCTGGTGCTCGTCCCCTACCTGGAGGGCGAGCGCACCCCGAACAAGCCGGACGCCACCGGCGCGCTGCACGGGATGCGGCTGGCGAACACGACGCCCGCGCACCTGGCGCGGGCCGCGGTCGAGGGCATGCTCTGCGCGCTCGCCGACGGCCTGGACGCGCTGCGCGCGCAGGGCGTGCCGGTCGAGCGGGTGTCCCTCATCGGCGGCGGCGCGCAGTCCGAGGCCGTCCGGCGGATCGCGCCGGCCGTGCTCGGGACCGACGTGGCCGTGCCGACGCCGGGCGAGTACGTGGCCGACGGCGCCGCGCGCCAGGCGGCGTGGGTGCTGAGCGGGTCGGAGCAGCCGCCGGCGTGGACCGCGGCGGGCGAGGCGGAGGTCTACGAGGCCGATGCCGCGCCGCGCGTGCGCGAGCAGTACGCCGCGGTGCGCGACCTGACGGCGACGCGCGGCTGAGCCCGGCGCGCGGCCCGGCCGCCTGGCGGCGGGCGGGTCAGCAGGCGGGCGGTGAGGTCGGCACTTCGCGACGAGGTCGGCACTCGCTTGTGCCGACCTCACCCGCGCGGCGCATTCGCCGGACGCAGGACGGCCCGGCACCCCTCGCGGGGTGCCGGGCCGTTCGCGTGCGCGCTGCGGGCGTCAGCCCTGGGCGGCCTCGTAGGCGTCGCGGATCTCCGCGGAGATGCGGCCGCGCTCGGAGACCTCGTAGCCGTTCTCCTTGGCCCAGGCGCGCACGGCGCCGGCGTCGGAGGACCGGCGCGGGCGGCTGGCGCCGCCACCGCTGCTGCGGCCGGCGGAGGAGCGGCCGCCGACCTTGCGGGCGTGGCCGACCCAGGTGCCGAGCGCGTCGCGCAGCTCGGCCGCGTGGGCGCTCGTGAGGTCGATCTCGTAGGACACGCCGTCGAGCGCGAACGTCACCGTCTCGTCCGCCGTGCCGCCGTCAATGTCGTCGACCAGCAGGACCTGAACCTTCTGTGCCATTTCGCCCTCCCGAGCATCGGCCGCCGTCGCAGGCCCCCGATCGGCGAGCGGCGAATATGTGCGTACGGGAAAAGCATGGCAGCCGAATGGCGTCGCGTCAAAGGACGCGTGTCAATGGTTCAGATTTCGGGCGAAGTGCGCGTCTCATTCGCGCGCGCCGCGTCCTCGCGATCCATGCGCGCCAAAGCGGCGCGTTCCGTGCGATCGGCGTTGATGAGCGCGCGGATGGCGATCCAGAAGATCACCCCGACGCCGACGGACGGGATGAGCGCGGCGAGCGCAGGACCGAGGTTCATGCGGACCAGGGTACGCCCGGGGACGGCACCGCCCGGCGGCCCGCGGCGGGCCGCCGGGCGGGTGCGCGGCGGGGGGGTGATCAGGCCTGGGGCTTCACCAGCGGGAACAGGATCGTCTCCCGGATGCCGAGGCCGGTCAGCGCCATGAGCAGGCGATCGACGCCCATCCCCATGCCGCCGGTCGGCGGCAGCGCGTACTCGACCGCGGCGAGGAAGTCCTCGTCCAGCTGCATCGCCTCGTCGTCGCCGGCGGCCGCGAGGATCGCCTGCGCCTCGAACCGCTGGCGCTGGACCACCGGGTCGACCAGCTCGGAGTAGGCGGTCGCGAGCTCGAACCCGCGGACGTACAGGTCCCACTTCTCGACCTGGCCCTTGATGCTGCGGTGGTCGCGGGTCAGCGGGCTGGTCTCGACCGGGAAGTCGCGCACGAACGTCGGCGCGTGCAGGTGGTCGCCGACCTGGTGCTCCCAGATCACCTCGACCAGCTTGCCGTGGCTGACCCGCTTCGGGTCGAGCTGCACGTCGAGCCGGTTCGCGATCGCCTGCAGGTGCGCGACCGACGTCTCCGGCGTGATCTCCTCGCCGAGCGACTCGGACAGCGAGCCGTACATGGTGAGCTGCGCCCAGTCGCCGCCGACCTCGTACTCCTCGCCGTCCGGCAGCGTGATCGTCGTCGTCCCGAGCACGTCCTGCGCGGCGGTCTGCACCAGGTCCTGGGTCAGCGCGGCCATCGTGTCGTAGTCGCCGTAGGCCTCGTACGCCTCCAGCATCGCGAACTCGGGCGAGTGCGTGGAGTCCGCGCCCTCGTTCCGGAAGTTCCGGTTGATCTCGAACACGCGCTCCAGGCCGCCGACCGCGGCGCGCTTGAGGAACAGCTCCGGCGCGATCCGCAGGTACAGGTCGATGTCGAACGCGTTCATGTGCGTCACGAACGGGCGCGCCGCGGCGCCGCCGGGCTGCGTCTGCAGCATCGGGGTCTCGACCTCGAGGTAGCCGCGGCGGTGGAAGTTCTCCCGCAGCGAGCGCACGACCCCGGCGCGCAGCCGGACGGTGTCGCGGGCGGCCGGGCGGACGATGAGGTCGACGTACCGCTGGCGGACGCGCACCTCCTCGGACAGCTCCGGGGCCTCCTCGTCGCCCTTCGCGTACAGGTTGGGCAGCGGGCGCAGCGACTTCGCCGCGAGGGTCCAGGCGTCGGCCATCACGGACAGCTCGCCGCGGCGGGACGCCACGACCGTGCCGTGCACGAACAGGTGGTCGCCCAGGTCGACGTCGGCCTTGAACGCGGCCAGCCGGTCCTCGCCGACGTTCGCCAGGCTCAGCATCGCCTGCAGCCGGTTGCCCTCGCCGTCCTGCAGCGTGGCGAAGCACAGCTTGCCGGTGTTGCGCAGGAACACGACGCGGCCGGCGACGCCGACGACGTCCTCGGTCTCCTGGCCGGGCTCCAGGTCGGGGTGCGCGGCGCGGACCTCGGCGATGGTGTGCGTGCGCGGGACGCCGACCGGGTACGGCTCGACGCCCTCCGCCAGCATCCGGTCCCGCTTCTCGCGCCGGACCCGGAGCTGCTCGGGGAGGTCGTCGGCGGCGGGGACGGCGGGCGTCTGCTGGGGCTCGGTCACGCCCGGAATCCTACCGAGCGGGCGGGGCCCCGTCCGTCACGGGCGCGGGAGCCGGCCCCGGCGCGCGGGTCAGACCCCCTCGACCAGGTCGAGCGCGAGGTCGAGGATCGGCGAGGAGTGCGTGAGCGCGCCGACGGACAGGTAGTCGACGCCGGTCGCGGCCACCTCGGCGGCCCGGTCGAGCGTGAGGTTGCCGGTCGCCTCGAGCTCGACGCGCCCCGTGGCCGCCTCCCCCGCGCGGACCGCCTCGACGGTGGCGGCGAGCACCGGCGTCGGCATGTTGTCGAGCAGCAGGAACCGCGCGCCGACGCCGACGGCCTCCAGCGCCTGCTCGGTGGTGTCCGCCTCGACCTGGATCGTCACGTCGGGGAACCGCGCGCGCACCGCCTCGACCGCCGCGGCGACCCCGCCGGCCGCGACCACGTGGTTGTCCTTCACCATCGCCACGTCGTGCAGGCCCATGCGCTTGTTCGTGCCGCCGCCGCGCCGCACCGCGTACTTCTCGAGCTCCCGGAGGCCGGGGGTGGTCTTCCGGGTGTCGAGCACCTGCGCGCCGGTGCCGGCCAGGGCGTCCGCCCAGCGGCGGGTGTGCGTGGCGACGCCGGAGGCGCGGGACGCGAGGTTCAGCGCGGTGCGCTCCGCGACCAGCAGCGCCTGGACCGGGCCGGTCAGCACGGCCAGCACGTCGCCCGGCGCGACGGCGGTGCCGTCCGGGACCCGCTGGTCGACCGTCGCCGGGGCGAGGCCGAGGCGGTCGGTGACCTGGCGCAGCACCTCGGCGACGACCGGCAGGCCGGCGACGACCCCGGCCTCCCGGGCCACCAGGCGGGCGACGCCCGGGACGTCCGGGGCGACCGTGGCCTGGGTCGTGACGTCGCGGCCCGGGGCGGGGCCGAGGTCCTCGTCGAGGGCGACCGCGACGGTGCGGGCGAGCCAGGCGGGGTCGAGGGAGTCGGGCGTGGTCACCCCGGAAGCCTAGGGCCGCCCGAGAGGTGCTCGTCGTGAGCCGGGCCGGCGTCCAGTGGAACGTCCTGACCGACACGCCCAGCGCGTGTCGGTCAGGACGTTCCACTCGAGCCCCGAGCCGTCAGTCCTGGGGGGTCAGGCGCTGGGTCAGCTCGCCGTCCGGGGCCAGGGTCGCCTCCACGCGGACCAGCCACCGCGCGTCGTCGCGGTCCGGGTGGTCGCTGCGCAGGTGGCCGCCCCGCGTCTCCCGCCGGGTCGCCGCCGCCGCGGTCAGCACCGTGGCGACCTGGTGCACGTTCGTGGTCTCCCACTCCGCGACCTGGGGGTCCGCCACCGGCCGCTCGCCGCCCTCGACGGCGCGGTGCGCGTCCGTCCGCACGGCCGCGAGCGCCTGCGCGGCCGCCGCCAGGCCCGCCGCGGACCGCAGCACGCCGGGCCCGTCGGTGGCGATCCGCTGCACCCGGGACCGGGCGGCGCCGGCGACCAGCGCCTCGGGGCCGGGACGCTCGACGGGCTCCGCGGGGCGCAGGGCGCCGGTCTCGACCCGGTGCGCGATGTCGTGCGCGGCGCGGTGCGCGAACACCAGGCCCTCGAGCAGCGAGTTCGACGCCAGCCGGTTCGCGCCGTGCACGCCGGTGCACGCCACCTCGCCGACCGCGTACAGCCCGGGCAGGGTCGACCGGCCGACCAGGTCGGTGACGACGCCGCCCGAGTGGTAGTGCTGCGCGGGGGCGACCGGGACCAGGTCGGTCGCGAGGTCGAGGCCGTGCTCGGCCAGCCGGGCGCCGATGGTCGGGAACCGCCGGCGGATCCGCTCGGCGCCGAGGTGCCGGGCGTCCAGCAGCACGTGGTCGGCGCCGGTGCGGGCCAGCTGCCGGACGATCGCCTTCGCGACGACGTCCCGCGGCGCGAGCTCGGCCAGCGGGTGCACGCCGACCATGAACCGGCGGCCCTCGACGTCGACGAGGTGCGCGCCCTCGCCCCGGACCGCCTCCGAGATGAGCGCGAGCTGCCCCTTCACGCCGGCGCCGAGCCACAGCACGGTCGGGTGGAACTGCACGAACTCCAGGTCGCCGACCGCCGCGCCCGCGCGCAGCGCCGCGGCCAGGCCGTCGCCGGTCGCCTGCACGGGGTTGGTCGAGGACCGGAACACCTGGCCGATGCCGCCGGTCGCCAGCACCACGGCCGGCGCGAGCACGGCGCCGACGCCGTCCCGGCTGCCCTCGCCGATCACGTGCAGCGTCACGCCGCACACCGGGCCGGGCCGGCCGGCGCGCCCGGGGGCGCCGGTGAGCACGTCGAGCACGAGGGCGTGCTCGATGACCTCGATGCCCGGGTCCGCCTGCACGGCCGCGAGCTGCGCGACCAGCGCCCGGGAGATCTCGGCCCCGGTGGCGTCGCCACCCGCGTGCGCGACCCGGTCGGCGTGGTGGCCGCCCTCCCGGGTCAGGCTGAGGGTGCCGTCGGGCTCGGTGTCGAACACCGCGCCGCGCGCGACCAGCTCGCGCACCCGCGCGGGGCCCTCGGTCACGAGCACCTCGACGGCCCGCGGGTCGCACAGGCCGACGCCCGCGACGAGCGTGTCCCGCAGGTGCGCCTCCGGGGAGTCGGCCGGGTCGAGCGCCGCGGCGATGCCGCCCTGCGCCCACACCGTCGACCCCGAGACGAGCCGGTCCTTGGTCACGAGCAGCACCCGCGGCACCCGCGTCCGGAGCTCGAGCGCCGCGGTCAGGCCGGCGATGCCGGAGCCGACGACCACGGCGTCCGCCCGGGCGGTCCAGCCCGGGGCGGGTGCGGCGAGCCGGCGGGCCAGCCGGGTCACCGTCCGGCGCCCGCGTCCCGCCCGGCGTCGTTCGCCCCCGCCCCCAGGTCGTCGCGCACCGGGTGGTCCTGCCCGTCCCGCACCGCGTCGGCGCCGGACCCGGCGGCCCCGTCCCGCTCCACCAGCGTCCGCCCCTGGTCGAACGGCACGCCGCTCGGGTGCAGCCCGGACGCCGCGGTCCAGGACTCCGGCACGGTGCCCGGGTCGTGGCCGGTGTCCATGATCCGGTTCTCGGCGTCGACCAGGACGACGTGCGGCTCGTAGGTCCGGGCCTCGGCGTCCGAGAGCATCCCGTAGGCGATGAGGATGACGACGTCGCCCGGGTGCACCAGGTGCGCGGCGGCGCCGTTGATGCAGATCTGCCCCGAGCCCGCCTCGCCGGCGATCACGTAGGTGGTGAGCCGGGCGCCGTTGGTCACGTCGACGACGTCGACCTGCTGGCCGGGCAGCAGGTCGGCCGCCGCCAGCAGGTGCGCGTCGACCGTGATCGAGCCGACGTAGTGCAGGTCCGCCTGGGTCACGGTCGCGCGGTGGATCTTGCCGATCATCATCGGCCGCTGCAGCGAGGTCATGGTCACGCCCACCCCACGTCGGAGTTGTCGATCAGCCGGGTCGCCCCGACGGTGGCCGCGAGCGCCAGGACGGCCGTCCGCCCGGCGAGGTCTGCCGCCGTGCCCGTCACGTCCTCGAAGGTCAGCGGGTCCACCACCGCCACGTAGTCCGTGCCGACGGCGGCGCCGTCCAGCACCGCCCGCGCCGCCGCGCGCACCGCGTCCGGGTCGCCGCCCGCGTCCGCCGCCGCGCGGCCCGCGGCGAGGGCGCGGCTCAGCGCCAGCGCCTGCTCCCGCTCGGCCGTCGACAGGTAGGCGTTCCGCGACGACAGCGCGAGGCCGTCGGCGTCCCGCACCGTGGGCACGCCCACGACCTCCACGGGCACGTCCAGGTCCCGCACCATGCGGCGCACCGCGGCGAGCTGCTGCACGTCCTTGCGGCCGAACAGCGCGACGTCCGGGCCGACCAGGTGCAGCAGCTTGAGCACCACGGTCAGCACGCCGTCCAGGTGGCCGGGGCGGGTCGCGCCCTCGTAGACCGTGCCGACCGCGCCGGCGGACACCCGCACGGCCGGGTCGCCGTCGGGGTAGACCACCTCGGGGGCCGGGGCGAACACGACGTCGCCCTCCCCCAGCAGGTCGGGCCCGGTGAGCGACGCGAGGTCGCCCTCGAGGTCGCGGGGGTAGCGGTCCAGGTCCTCTGACGGGGCGAACTGCAGCGGGTTGACGAAGATCGTCACCACCACCTGCTCGCCGCGGGCGCGCGCCTCGCGCACCAGCGACAGGTGCCCGGCGTGCAGCGCGCCCATCGTCATCACGACGGCGCGGCCGCCGGCCGGGCGGTCCGCCAGCGCCGCCGCCAGCTCGGGGCGCGTGCGCGCCAGCGTGGGGGCACCCGTGCGTGCCTCGGTCATGCCTGGTCCTCCTGGTCGGCGCCGGGCGCGGGGTCGCCGCCGCCCGCGCCCTCGTCGTCGTGCGCGCCGTGCACCGTACTCCCGTCCGGCCCCCCGGCGTGAGCCGGGCCCGCACCACCCGGGGGTCCGGCCGGCGCGGGCGGGGTGCCGGCGCCCGCCGGCGCTGACCCGGGCGCGGCCTCCGCCGCCGGGTCCCCCGTGGCCAGCACGTCCAGCAGCGCCCGGCCCTGCTCGGCGCGCAGCAGCCCGGCCGCCAGCGCCCGCCCGGTCGCCGCGCGGGACAGCGCCCGGTAGGACGCCGCCACGTCCGTCGCCCCGGTGCGGACGCCGAGGTCGGTCAGCTCGTCGAGGTGGTCGCGGACGGTGCCGGCGTCGCCGCGCCGCACCGGGCCGGTCAGCGTCGTGACGGCGCCGTTGGTGACGTCGCCGTCGGCGTCCCGCCCGCCGCCGGCCGACTCGGCCCGCAGCGCCCCGTCCAGCGCGGCGGTGAGCAGCGGGCGCAGCACCGCGCCGGGGTCGGCGACGCCCGCCGCGGCGAGCGCCTGCCCCGCCTGCGCGACCAGCACGACCAGGTGGTTCGCGCCGTGCGCCAGGGCCGCGTGGTAGAGCGGGCGCGCGGCCTCGTCGAGCACGACCGGCTCGCCGCCCATCTCCACCACCAGCGCCTGCCCGATCGGCAGCACCGGCGTCGGCGCGGTGACCGCGAACGTGCAGCCGACCAGCCGGGACAGGTCGAGCGACGTGCCGGTGAAGGTCATCGCCGGGTGCAGCGCGATCGGGATGACCCCCTGCGCGCGCGCCGGGTCGAGCACCGCGGCCCCGTAGCGGCCGGCGGTGTGCACCACGATCTGCCCGGGCTGCCAGGCGCCGGTCGCCGCGAGGCCCGCCACGAGCTCCGCGAGCGCGTCGTCCGGCACGGCGAGCAGCACCAGCTCGGCGCGGCGCACCACCTCGGGCACGTCCAGCACCGGGACGCCCGGCAGCAGCGCGTCGGCCCGCTCCCGGGACGCCTCCGACACCGCGCTGACGCCGACCACCGGGTGCCCGGCCGCGCCCAGGGCGCTGCCCAGCACCGCGCCGACCCGGCCCGCGCCGACGACGCCGATCCCCAGCCGCGTCATGCCCGGCGCATCCACTGCTCCGGCCCCGCCCCGGCGCGCGCGGTCCGGGCCCGCGTCGCCTGCTCGTCGAGGAGGCCCGCGGCGACCCGCCGGTCGAGGTGGTCGACCCGCGGCGACACCGGACCGGGCGTGGAGTGCAGCTGGAACGACGCCAGCCCCAGCCGGCGCTGCAGCGGCCCCTGCTCCAGCCCGAGCGACTGGGTCCGCTCGTGCGGCACGACGACGAGCTGGCGGACCAGCACCCCGGAGCGCAGCACCAGCGCGCGGTCGGTCACGGTCACGCCGTGCCGCCGCCAGCCGATCGGGTCGAGCCACCGCGACCGGCGCGGGGCCACGGCCCAGCCGCCGTCGGCCGTCCGGCCGGTCAGCCCCGCCTCGACGAGGGCGCGCGGGTCCGCGGTGCCCAGGTCGGGCAGCACCAGCCACAGCGCCAGCATCGCCTCGTCCCGGGTGCCGACGGGCAGCAGCACGTTCTCCGTCTGGGTCTGGTCGCCGCTGCTGCCGTAGCCCGCGACGTTCACCTCGACCCGCCACCAGTCCGGCTTCCGCCACAGCAGCCCCTGGGTGACCCGCACGGCCTGCACCCGGCCCGGCGGGACGGTCTGCGCCCGCGACTCGGTCAGGCCGTGCCGCAGCCGGATCCCGTCCGGCGAGATCGCCGCGCGGAAGTTCGCCCCGCGGTTGAACCGGGTCCAGGTGTACGACACGACGCCGAGGAGGGCGGGCAGCAGCGCGAACGCCGAGCCGACCTGGCCGGTGCCGGCGATCAGCGCGCCGACGGCGCCGAGCATCACGACGAGCCAGATCGTCGCCGAGGACAGCAGCGTGGACGCCAGCAGCCGGCCGACCGGGACCTCGTAGACCGGGTGCTCGGGCGCGACGGGCGCGGGGCCCTCCCAGCCGCCGTCGGCGTCCGGCTCGACCGGGAGGGTCAGCGCGGCGTCCGGGTCGGCGGTCGCGGGGTGGCCGGTGGCCGGGACCGCGCCGGGGGTCGTGGTGGCGAGCGGCGGGCCGCCGGGCGCCGCCGGGGCTCCCGGGGCGGCGGTCGGCGCACCCGCGGGCCGCGGCCGGCGCCCGGGGTGCAGGCCCGCCGCGCGCGCCAGGAGCTCGGCGCGCAGCTGCTCGGCCTCCGCCTCCCGCAGGAACGCGAGGGACACCGCGGACCCGGCGCCGCCGGCGACCTCGAGGCGCAGCTCGGACAGGCCGATGATCCGGGCGAGCAGCGGCTGCACGACGTCGACGGCCTGCAGCCGGTCGAGCCGGGCCTGGCGCTGCTGGCGGAACACCACGCCGGAGCGCAGGTGCACGGCCTCGTCGGTGACGGCGAACCGGGTCATGCGCCAGGCGATCGCCGAGTAGCCGAAGCCGACCAGCGCGACCAGCACGACGACGCCCGCGATGACGAGCCAGGCGCGGCCGCCCAGCCACTCGGCGAGCTGGCGCACGTCGTCGGCGGCGTTCCACGCGATGATCGCGAGCACGGCGGCGAGCACCTTCCACCCCTTCACCGCGGGGGTGACGGGGTGCATCCGGCGCCAGGCGAGGTCGTCGGCGGGCGGCTCGGGCTCGGGGGCGGCGGCCGGGGTGGCCGCGGCGGCACCCGCGGGC
>NZ_JBYTEP010000037.1:0-44285 GCF_058792015.1 Cellulomonas sp. EB106-03-03-XG116 | reverse complement strand
GCAGCCGCGGCGTCGGGCCGGCCGGCGTCGCGCGTCGCCGCACGGCGGGTGCGGCCGGCGGGGCGCTCGCCGCCGCCGGCGCGCTTGGCCTGGATGGCGTCGACCAGGTCGCTCTTGCGCATCCGGGAGGTCCCGGTCACGCCGAGCTCGGCCGCCAGGGCCTGGAGCTCCGGCATGCGCATGGCGGACACGGCGCCACCACGGGCGGAGCCGCTGGAGGCGCTGCTCACGGCCGGCTCGATGGTGTCTGTCACGAAGGACCCTTCCCCCTCGTCGGGGACCACCGCCCACGGTCGGGGCGCGCGGTCCGCGTCCGGCCCCGTCTCGGGGTCGTCGCGTCGGTGAAGCCGCACGGGTCGCGCCGATCGCGTCGACTCGCGTGGGCTGGATCGCTCCCGGGCTCGGATCTCCTGAGCGACGCTGCACCGGAAAAAGGCTGAGCGGATGTCAGGACGAGGCCCGGGGAACGGCGCCCAGCATACCACCGGGCCGCCTCGATCAGGGCAGTCTCCGGGCCTCCCCGCCCGCGGTGTCGATCGCGAGCGGGACGATGCGCCAGCCGCCCATCACCCCGCCGAACACCTGCTGCAGCGCGTCGTCCGCGTCGGTGGCCCGGGTCCCGTCCCCGCCCGGCCCCCCGGTCGCGCGCGCGAGCACGAGCACCGTCGGTCCGGCGCCGGACACGACCGCCGCGACGCCCCGGGCGCGCAGCGCGTCCACGAGCGCCAGGCTCTCGGCCATGACCGGGCGGCGGTAGCCCTGGTGCAGCCGGTCCTCGGTCGCGGGCAGCAGCAGGTCCGGGCGGCGCCCCAGCGCCTCGACCAGCAGCGCGGCGCGACCCGCCTGGAACGCGGCGTCGCCGTGCGGCACCTGCGCGGGCAGGACGCCGCGGGCGTGCGAGGTCGACAGCCTGCTCGACGGCACCACCGCGACCGGCACGACGTCCGGGTGCACCGCGAGCCGGGCCGCGCGCACCGTGTCGGCGCCCTCGGACCAGGCCACCGTCGCGCCGCCGAGCAGCGCCGGCGCCGCGTTGTCGGGGTGCCCCTCGAGCTCGGTCGCCAGCCGCAGCACGACGTCGTCGTCCAGCGACTCCGGCTCGGCCACGAGCGCGCGGGCGGCGAGCAGGCCCGCGACCACGGCACCCGCCGACGACCCGAGGCCCCGGCCGTGCGGGATCCTGTTGCGGCAGGTCAGGTGCAGGCCGGTCTGCGGCGCGCCGACGTGGTCGAGCGCGTGCCGCAGCGCGCGGACGACGAGGTGGTCGTCGCCCGACGGCACCTCGTCGGCGCCCTCCCCCACGGCGTCGACCACGACGTCGGCAGAGCCGAGCGCGCGCACCTCGACCTCGTCGTGCAGCGCGAGCGCGAGGCCCAGCGCGTCGAACCCCGGTCCGAGGTTCGCGCTCGTCGCCGGGACGCGCACCCGCGCCCGGTCGGCACCCAGTCGCACGGCGGACCTCAGCCGAGGCCGAGCGCGGCGGCGATCTCCACCACGTCGGGGCGCACCCGGGTGGTCTCGACCTCCGTGCCGTCCGCGGTGCGCAGCGCCCACTGCGGGTCCTTGAGGCCGTGGCCCGTGACCGTCACGACGATCCGCGCGCCGGCGGGCACGCGGCCCTCCTGGGCGAGGCGCAGGATGCCGGCGACGCCCGCCGCCGAGGCGGGCTCGACGAACACGCCGACCTGCGCCGACAGCACCCGGTGCGCGTGCAGGATCTCGTCGTCCGTGACGGCCTCGATCAGCCCGCCGGACAGGTCGCGGGCCGCCTCGGCCTGCGTCCACGAGGCCGGGTTGCCGATCCGGATCGCGGTCGCGATCGTCTCGGGCTCGGTGATCGGGTAGCCGTGCACGATCGGCGCGGCCCCGGCGGCCTGGAAGCCCCACATCGCCGGGGTGTGCGTCGCGACCGGGTCGAGGTCCGCGCCGCCGTCCAGGCCCGCGTACTCGCGGAAGCCCTTCCAGTACGCGGTGATGTTGCCGGCGTTGCCGACGGGCAGCGCGTGGATGTCGGGCGCGTCGCCGAGCGCGTCGACGATCTCGAACGCGCCGGTCTTCTGGCCCTCGATGCGGTCCGGGTTCACGGAGTTGACCAGCTCGACCGGGTACGCCTCGGCGAGCTTGCGCGCCGCCACCAGGCAGTCGTCGAAGTTGCCGTCGACCTGCAGCAGCGTCGCGCCGTGGGCGACCGCCTGGCTCAGCTTGCCCATCGCGATCTTGCCGTCCGGGACGAGCACCGCGCAGACCATGCCGGCGGCGGTGGCGTACGCGGCGGCCGACGCGGAGGTGTTCCCGGTCGACGCGCACACGACGGCCTTGGCGCCGCGGCCCGCCGCGGCGGACATCGCGGTCGTCATCCCGCGGTCCTTGAACGAGCCCGTCGGGTTCATCCCCTCGACCTTGACGAACACCTCGGCCCCGGTCAGCGTCGACAGCGCGGGGGCCTCGACGAGCGGCGTGCCGCCCTCGCCCAGCGTGACGACGCGCTGCTGGACGTGCGCCGGCAGCCGGTCGGCGTACTCGCGGATCACGCCGCGCCACTGGTGTGCCATCAGGCTCCCTCGACTCGCAGGACGGACACGACCTCGCGCACGGAGGCGAGGTCGCGGATCGCGGCGACGGTGGCGGCCAGCGCGGCCTCCGGCGCCTCGTGCGTGGTGATGACCAGGCGGGCGACGCCCGGTGCGTCGTCGCCGGCCGCGGTGGCGTCGGCGGGCGCGGCGTCGGCGGGCGACTGCCGCACGGCCTCGATCGACACCCCGTGCTCGGCGAGGACCGCGGACACGTGCGCGAGCACGCCCGGCCGGTCGTCGACGTCGAGCCGCACCTGGTACCGCGTGCGCGCCGACTCGGCGGGCAGCACCGGCAGCGCGGCGTACCAGGACTCGGCGGGACCGCGCCCGCCGTGCACCCGGTGCCGGGCGGCGGACACGACGTCGCCGAGCACGGCGCTCGCCGTCGGGGCGCCGCCCGCGCCGCGGCCGTAGAACATGAGCTCGCCGGCGGCCTCCGCCTCGACGAACACCGCGTTGAAGGCGCCGCGCACACCCGCGAGCGGGTGGCCGAGCGGCACCAGCGCCGGGTGCACCCGCACCTGGACGCCCTCGGCGCCGTCCTCGGTCCTGCGCCGGTCCGCGATCGCCAGCAGCTTGATCACGTGCCCGGTGCGCGCGGCCCACGCCACGTCGTCGGCCGTGACCTGCATGATGCCCTGGCGGTCGACGTCGTCGATCGACACCCGGGTGTGGAACGCGAGCGAGGCGAGGATCGCGGCCTTCGCCGCGGCGTCGAAGCCCTCGACGTCCGCGGTCGGGTCGGCCTCGGCGTAGCCCAGCGCCTGGGCCTCGGCCACGGCGTCCGCCAGGTCGAGGCCCTCGGTCGCCATCCGGTCCAGCACGTAGTTGGTCGTGCCGTTCACGATGCCGAGCACGCGGTGCACCCGGTCGCCGGTGAGCGACTCGCGCACCGGCCGCACCAGCGGGATCGCGCCGGCGACCGCGGCCTCGAAGTACAGGTCCACGCCCGCGGCGTCGGCGGCCTGGTAGAGCGTCGGGCCGTCCTCGGCCAGCAGCGCCTTGTTGGCCGTGACCACCGCGGCGCCGTGCTCGATCGCGCGGAGCAGCAGCCCGCGGGCGGGCTCGATGCCGCCGACGACCTCCACCACGACGTCGGCCTTCGCGACCAGCCCCTCGGCGTCGGCCGTGAGCAGCGCACGGTCCACGACCGGGTCGCGCGGCGCCTCGACGTCGCGCACCGCCACCCCGACGAGCTCCAGCGGCGCACCGACCCGCGCGGCGAGGTCGGACGCCTGCGTCGTGAGCAGCCGGACGACCTCCGTGCCGACGACGCCGCAGCCGAGCAGCGCGACGCGCACCGCGGGGCGGGCGGCCGCGCCCGGGGCGGGCGAGGTGGGGCTGACGGACTCGTCGCGTGCGGTCACCGCGTGCACCTTCCGATCACGCCCGGTGCTCCGGGCCTGCTGGGGTGGGGGTCCGGCGCAGCGGCGCCCGACCGGACCACAGGATAGGGGCGCGCCCTCGGCGGGCGGCCGGGTATCCACACCGTGGGCGTGGCGGCCGCGACGGCTCGAGGTCGTCCGACCCGGTACCGCGCGTCAGTCGTCCGGCTCCGGGCGAGCCGCGAGCACCACGAGCCGCCGTTCCGTGCCGGCGAGGTGCTCGCGGACGACGTCCCGCGCGACGTCCGCATCGATCCAGAGGTACCCGTGCGCGATCCGGTTCCGCAGGGAACGGATGTGCGGCCACGCGCTGTCGCACGCGGCGTCGCGATCCGCGTCGGGCATCTTCCCGATGCAGTCGAGCGCGCTGGAGAGGTGGAGCGCGACGGCGTCGAGCGCCACCTCCTCGTCGAGCCCGTACTCGTCGACGTAGCGCCGGATCAGGGCGAGGTGCTCGAGCGCGTCGTCCGCCAGATCGGTCGTCGTCCGCCTCACAGCGCGATCGCCTCCACCGTGCGTGCGACCCGCGGCTTGAGCATCCGCGCGGGGACCAGGTCGACGGGTCGCCGCAGGAGGTCCGTGAGCTCGACCTCCAGGCGCGCGAGGTCGAGCAGGCTGACCCCCGGCTCCAGGTCGACGAGCAGGTCCACGTCCGACTCCGGCCCGTCCTCACCGCGCGCGACCGAGCCGAAGACCCGGACGTTCGACATCCCGTGCCGCCCCGCCGCCGCGACGATCGCGTCCCGCTGCCGGCCGAGCACCCGGTTCAGCACGGTCTCGGGCGGCGACCCGTCCGCCCGCTCCCCCGGCGGCGCCCCGCCGTGCCCGCTCGCCGTCGGCCCGCCGTGCCCGTCCCGCGGCGCCCCGTCGACCACCACCTCGCTCCTCGCCGGCACGACGTCCACCGTCGGCGGCACCGCGTCCACGCGCCGCAGCAGCCGCGCCACCTCCGGCTGGCTCCGCCCGAGCGCCGCCGCGATCCGCCGCTGGCTCCACCCGCGGTCCGCCGCCTGCCGGACCGCGAGCACGAGCCCGCGCGCCGCCTCGGCCCGCAGCCGGTCGGCTCGCGCCGCGGCCTCCCCGAGGTATGCGCCGAACGCCGCCTCGACCGCCGTCGCCGTCCCGTCCTGGTCCCCGTCGACCATCCTCATCACCTCCGATAGCAGACGCTATCGACGGCACGGAGCACTCAACCGGCGCCCGGCCACCTACCCAGCGCCGCCCGCGGGGACGGCGGTGACCGCGGGGACGGCGGTGACCGCGGGCACGGCTCAGCCCAGGTCGAGCGCCAGCAGGTCGTCCTCGGTCTCGCGGCGGACCAGCACCCGCGTCGCCCCGTCGCGCACCGCGACCACCGGCGGCCGAGGGACGTGGTTGTAGTTCGAGGCCATCGACCGCCCGTACGCCCCGGTCGCCGCGACCGCGAGCAGGTCGCCCGCCGCCACGTCGGCGGGCAGCTGCACCTCGTGCACGACGATGTCGCCGCTCTCGCAGTGCTTGCCGACCACCCGCGCGAGCACCGTCTCGGCGGCGCCCTCCCGCGACACGATCGCCGCGTGGTAGTGCGCGCCGTACAGGGCGGGGCGGATGTTGTCGCTCATCCCGCCGTCGACGGAGACGTACAGCCGGGACCGGCCCTCGTCGAGCGAGACGGGCTTCACGGTGCCCACGGTGTACAGCGTCAGCGTGGTGGGGCCGACGATCGCGCGCCCCGGCTCGAACGACAGCCGCGGCAGCGGCGTGCCGAGCGCGGCGCAGGTCGCGTCGACCGCCGCGGCGATCTCCTTCGCGATCCGATCGACGTCGAGCGGGACCTCGCCCGGGAGGTAGGCGATGCCGAACCCGCCGCCGAGGTCGACCTCCGGCACCAGGTACCCGGTGCGCGCGGCCAGGTCGGCGCGCAGCCCGAGCACCAACTGCGCCGCGACCGCGAACCCCGCGGGGTCGAGGATCTGCGAGCCGATGTGCGAGTGGATGCCGAGGAGCCGCAGCTCGGGGTGCCGCAGCACGAGCTGGAGGGCCGTCAGCGCCGGGCTGTCGCCGCCGTCGGCGGGCGTCGCGACCGACAGGCCGAACTTCTGGTCCTCGTGCGCGGTGGAGATGTACTCGTGCCCGCCCGCGTGCACGCCGGTGGTGACCCGGACCATCACGGGCGCCGGCGCGGCGCCGGCGCCGCGCGCGCGGACCGCCTCGGCCACCCGCTCGACCTCGCCGAGGGAGTCGACGATGATCCGGCCCACGCCCGCGTCGAGCGCCCGGGCGATCTCCACGTCCGACTTGTTGTTGCCGTGCAGGCCGAGGTCCGCGCCCGGCACGCCGGCCCGCAGCGCGACGGCGAGCTCGCCGCCCGTCGAGGTGTCGACCCGCAGCCCCTCCTCGTGCGCCCACCGCGCGACGGCGACGGACAGGAACGCCTTGCCCGCGTAGTAGACGTCGACGCCGGCGCCGACCTCCGCGAACGCGGCCTCGAACGCGGTCCGCAGCGCCCGGGCGCGCGCCCGGAAGTCGTCCTCGTCCAGCACGTACGCCGGCGTGCCCTGCTCCGCCGCGAGGTCGCGCAGGTCCACCCCCGCGACGCGCACGGCCCCGTCGGCGCCGCGACCCGCGGAGGCGGGCCAGGGCAGGCCGAGCGGGGCCGGCGCGGCGGTCGGGCCGCCGGTCACATGCGCTCCGGGGCGCTCACGCCGAGCATCGCCAGCCCGTTCGCGAGCACCTGGCGGGTCGCGTCGTTCAGCCACAGGCGGGTGCGGTGCACGTCGGACACTTCCTCGTCGCCGAACGGCAGGACGCGGCGCTGGTCGTACCACTTGTGGTACGCCCCGGCGAGCTCCTCCAGGTACCGGGCGACGCGGTGCGGCTCGCGCAGCTCGGCCGCCTGGGCGACGATCCGCGGCAGCTCGGCGATCTTGCCCAGCAGCGCCGACTCCGTCGGGTGGTCGAGCAGCGACGCGTCGAAGCCGTCCTCGCGGCGCACCCCGGCGTCGGCGGCGTTCCGGCCGACCGCGCAGGTGCGGGCGTGCGCGTACTGCACGTAGAACACCGGGTTCTCGTTCTTCGCGCTCGCGAGCAGGTCGAGGTCGAGGTCGATCGACGAGTCCGCGGACGACCGGGCGAGCGAGTACCGGGCGGCGTCGACGCCGACGGCGTCCACCAGGTCCTCGAGCGTGACGACGGTGCCCGCGCGCTTGCTCATGCGCATCGGCTGGCCGTCCTTGAGCAGGTTGACCATCTGCCCGATGAGGATCTCCAGGTTGACCCCGGGGGTGTCACCGAACGCGGCGCACATGGCCATCATCCGGCCGATGTACCCGTGGTGGTCCGCGCCGAGCATGATGATGACGCGGTCGAAGCCGCGCTCGCGCTTGTCCAGGTAGTACGCGAGGTCGCCCGCGATGTACGCGGCGTCCCCGTCGGACTTGATGATGACCCGGTCCTTGTCGTCGCCGAAGTCGGTGGTGCGCAGCCAGGTGGCGCCGTCCGCCTCGAAGATGTGGCCGTTCTCGCGCAGCCGGGCCACGGCGCGGTCGACGGCGCCGGTCTCGTGCAGCGTGTCCTCGTGGAAGTACACGTCGAAGTCGACGCCGAAGTCGTGCAGCGCCTGCTTGATCTCGCCGAACATGAGGTCGACGCCGCGCGCGCGGAACGCCTCCTGCGCCTCGGCGTCGGGCAGCGTGCGCGGGTCGGGCTCGCCGGCCGCGGCGGCCTGGGCGATCACCGCGTCGGCGATGTCGGCGATGTACTGGCCGCCGTAGCCGTCCTCCGGCGCCTCCTCGCCCTTCGCGCGGGCGAGCAGCGAGCGGGCGAACCGGTCGATCTGCGCGCCGTGGTCGTTGAAGTAGTACTCCCGGGCGACGCGCGCGCCGGACGCCTCCAGCACCCGCGCCAGGCTGTCGCCCACCGCGGCCCAGCGCACGCCGCCGATGTGGATCGGGCCCGTCGGGTTCGCGGAGACGAACTCGAGGTTGATCGACTCGCCGGCCAGCGTCTCGTTGCGGCCGTAGGCGGGGCCGGCCTCGACGACCGAGCGCGCGAGCTCGCCCGCGGCGGCCGCGTCCAGCGTGATGTTGAGGAAGCCGGGCCCGGCCACGTCGACCTTCGCGACGCCCGGGGCGTCCGCCAGCCGGCGCGCGAGCTCCTCGGCGAAGGTGCGCGGGTTGGTCCCGGCCTTCTTCGCGAGCTGCAGCGCGACGTTGGTCGCCCAGTCGCCGTGCTCGCGCTGCCGGGGTCGCTCCACGTGCACGGTGGCGGGCAGGTCGGCGGCGTCCAGGGCGAAGGTCCCGTCGGCGACGGCGCCCGCGAGGGCGGCGCGCAGGGACTCGGAGAGCTCAGCGGGGGTCACCGGACAAGCGTAGCGACGCGCCGGGGCTCCCCCGAACCGGTCAGGCGGGCGGCGCGGCGGGGTCCGCCGGGCCCGGGCCGGCCGGCCGCCGCGGCCCCCAGGTGTCCTCCAGCATCACCGGCCGGCACGCCACGGTCGCGGCGCCGAGCAGCACCACCAGCGTCCCGAGCAGGAACAGCAGCGCCGCGGTCCACGTGCCGGTCGCGTCGTACAGCGCACCGACCAGCAGCGGCCCGGTGCCGGCGATCGCGTACCCGACGCCCTGCGTGAACCCGGACAGCGAGGCCGCGCCCGCCGACGTCCGCGTGCGCAGGTTGATCAGCGCCAGCAGCACCGGGAACGCGCCCGGCCCGATCCCGCCGAGCAGCACCCACAGCCACACGGGCCCGCCCGGCGACACCAGCAGCCCGACGTACGACACGGCCCAGCAGGTCACGAACACGACGACCAGCCCGATCGGGTTCCGCATCCGGGACGCGGCGATCGGCGCGATCAGCGCCGGCGGCAGCCCGAGGATCGCGAACACCGACAGCCACACCCCGGCCGCGTGCGCCGACGTCCCGCCGTCCACCAGGATCTGCGGCAGCCACGCGAACATCACGTACGAGTCGAGCGAGTTCATCGCGAACGTGATCGCCATGCCCCACGCCAGCGGGCTGCGCCACACCCGGCCGCCCGACCGGTGCCGCGACGTCAGCGCGGGCGTCGTCGCGGGCGCCCGGCGCAGCAGGCCGGACAGGTGCGCCCGCGCGGCGGTGGACCGGACGATCACCACGACCCACGGCACCGCCGCCAGCACGCCGACGACCGCCCACACCGACAGCGCCGTCCGCCAGCCCAGCCGCTCCGCCACGGGGAGCGCCAGCAGCGCGGGCAGCGCCGTGCTGAACGACATCGTCACCGAGTAGATCGAGGTGACCACGCCGATCCGGTCCGGGAAGTACCGCTTCACCACCGGGGGCAGCAGCACGTTGCCCATGCCCATGCCGGCCAGCGCGATGACCGACCAGCCGAGGAACCCGACCGCCGACGTCGACGTGGACCGCACGACCTCGCCCGTCACCGACAGCAGCATCGCCGCGACCAGCAGCGGCTCCAGCCCGACCCGGCGCGCGAGCACCGGGGTGAGCGACCCGAACGCCGCGAACGACGCCACCGGGATCGTGCCCAGCAGGCCCGCCTCCGTCGGCGAGAGCGCGACGTCGGCGCGGACCAGGTCGAGGATCGGCGACACCGACGCGACGGCGATCCGCAGGTTCAGCGCGACCAGCACCACACCGAGCAGCACGACGCGGCGACCGCGCCAGGGCGCGACGGGACCGGCGGGCGGGGTGGTGGTCGACATGCGGCCTCGGTTCTGCACGGGAGACTGCGCGCGTCGGCGGGCGCTGGCGGACGGGTGCCCCGGTCGTGTTGAATCGCGGCACAACTGACCAGGGAGACTACTCCGCATGACGCGACGCACCGGACTCATCGACGCGACGGTGGCGCAGCTCCGGGCGCGCATCACCTCGGGCGACTGGCCGGTCGGCACCCGCATCCCGCCGGAGCCCGCGCTGGTCGAGCTGCTCGGCGTCGGTCGCAACACCGTCCGCGAGGCGGTCCAGTCGCTGGTGCACGCCGGGCTCGTCGAGCGGCGGCAGGGCTCGGGCACCTACGTGCTGTCCACCTCCGAGCTGGCCGTGAGCATGGGCCGGCAGATCGCCGACGCCCGGCAGCGGGACGTGATCGAGGTCCGGCGCAGCCTGGAGGTCGAGGCCGCCCGGCTCGCCGCCCGCCGCCGCACCACCGCCGACGTGGCGGCCATCACCCGCCTGCGCGACCAGCGCGCCGAGGCGTACCGGTCGGGCGCGCTCGACCGGATGGTCGCGGCCGACCTCGCGCTGCACCGCGCGATCGCCCGGGCGGCGCGGAACCCGGTGCTGCTGTCGCTCTACGAGAACCTCATCGACGCGATCACCGACAACATCCGGTTCAACTTCGCGCAGATCCTGCAGGACGGCGACAACCACGACGGGCTCGTCGAGGCGATCGCGGCGGGCGACGACGTGCGGGCCGTCGACGAGACCAGCGTCTACCTGTCGGGGCTGCTCGGGGAGGACTGAGAGCCTGGTAGTCTCGTGCACCGCGCCGCTGGTTCGCCGGTCGGCGTGCGGCGGTACCCCGCCCTCGTAGCTCAGTGGATAGAGCGTCTGCCTCCGGAGCAGAAGGTCGTAGGTTCGAATCCTATCGAGGGCACCAGCACGCAGGCCCGGCCCCGTCGAGGGACCGGGCCTGCGTCGTCCCCGGCGCCGGGCGTCCGGTCGGGCGGCGCGGCGCGTCAGCCGTCCGCCGGGAACCGGATCCCCGCGGCCAGCCGCGCCGCGGTCTGCACCCGGCTGACCGCCACGCTCCGGTCCAGCCAGGCGGACGCGGCGGCCCGGTCGTCCTCCTCGACGGCACGGACGAACGCGCGGAACTCCGTCGCGAGCCGGTCCCCCGCCAGGCCGTCGTCGACCGTCTCCACGGTCCCGTCGGCCAGCTCGAGGGTCACCGCCCCGACCAGGTTCGGCGACATCGACGTCGTGATCCGGCCCGCGGTGCCCTGGATCAGCCCGCCCTGCGGCCCGGCGGAGTCCTTCGCCTGCGTGCAGGTCGCGACGAACCCCGGGTAGCGCAGCACCAGCACGCCGCTGGTGTCGATGCCCCGCTCGACGTTCGCGGTGTAGGCAGCCCGCTCCGGCTCGTCGAACAGGCCCAGCACGAAGTGCAGGTTGTAGAGCCCGAGATCCATCAGGGCACCGCCGGACTGCTCCGGGTCGAACGCCGGCGGGACCTCCCGCGCCCGGAACGCGTCGTACCGCCGCGAGTACTGGCTGTACTGGCTCTGCACCAGCTTCACGTCGCCGATCCGCGGCAGCCACGCCCGCACCTGGGCGAACGCGGCCAGGTGGATCGTCGTGATCGCCTCGAACAGGAAGAGCCCGCGCTCCTCGGCCAGCCGGCGCAGGTCCAGCGCCTCGTCGACGGTGCTCGTCATCGGCTTCTCGACGACCACGTGCAGCCCGCGCTCCAGGCCCTCGCGGGCGTAGGCGACGTGCGCGGCGTTCGGCACGGCGACGTAGAGGGTGTCGATCCCGGCTGCGCAGAGCTCGTCCAGGCTGTCCGTCACGAGCGGCACGCCCGTGCGGGCGGCGAGCTCCCGCGCCCGGTCGAGCGACCGCGGGCGGGCGAGCACGCCCACCACCTCCAGGCCCGGGACTCGCGGCGCTGCCCGCTCCAGGAACTCCGCCACCATGGCACCTGCACCGACGACCCCGAGACGCATCACCCGGAGATCATCCCCCGGGCGAAGGGGCGGTCCGGACCGCCGCCCGGGTCAGCGCGGGGCGCGCGGGAGCGAGCGGGACGCCGGCTCGCTGAACTCCAGGGTGATCCGCAGGTGCCGCAGCTCCCGCTGGTCGAGCACCCGGCCCGCTCCCTCGTAGTGGATCGACTCGCCGTCGATGAGCTCCAGGCGCGCCATCGGGGCGTCGACCAGCAGCGTCTCCGTCGTCGCGTCCTCGACGCGCAGGCTCCCCCCGGTGCCCTCGATGCGGACCGTGTGGCCGCGCAGGTCGACCGCGCGCAGCAGGGCGCGGGTCGCGCCGTCGCGCAGCAGGATCCGGGTCGGTCGCAGCACAGGGGGTCCTTCCGGGGGCGGGGTCGGGTGCGCGGCGCTGCGCGAGGGGAAGCGCATGCCACCCAGATCGTACGATCGGCCGCCACCAGGGCACTTGTGAGGACTTTGGCGCCGGCTTGACCCGGCGTCACGGCCCGGCCGGTACCGTCGGCACGTGCCCCGCCGCCGCCCGCCGTCGATCCCGGGCCTCGTGGAGCACCGGGAGCCGCTCGCGCCGGGCGAGGCGCACGTCGACCCCGCCGACCCGCGCGGCCTGGCCCGCCGTGCGGGCGACGGCTCGGACTGGTTCTCCTGGCGCGCGGAGCTGTTCTCGTGGGTAGCCGCGGTGCTCGCGGTCGTCGAGGTCGTGGTCGCCGTCAGCGCGGCGTCCTGGCGCCCGCTCGGTGCGGCCGCTCTCCTCCTGCTGGCGGCGGCGGTCGCGCGGCGGACGCGCACGCGGTACGACCGCTCCCCGCGCGGGAGGCGCGACATGCTGCGGATGAGCGGCGGGCTGTTCGGCGCGCTGCTCGTCTTCCTCGCCGGCCTCCCGTTCCTCGCGCCCTGACCGGGCCCGCCCCGAGCGAGCCACCACCCCGCCGGGTGGCCAGGGCCGCCGTTCGGGTGAGGCGGGCCGGTTCGCCCTCCGGGCCGGCCTGACCCGCGGCACACTCACGCCCGGGGCGACGCCCCGCGCGTCCTGAAGGAGGGCCCGTGCCCGGTGCGACCGCTCCGCCCGTGCTGCGGCTGGCGTGGCAGCCCGACCGCGCCGAGCTCGCCGACGCGCTCCGCGTGCTGCTGCGGCTGCGCCGCCGCCGGCGAGCCGGTGCCCTCCTGCTCGGCGGCCTCGCCGTGGTGGCAGGGAGCTGGACCGCGTGGCAGCCCCTCCTCCCCTGGCTGGTGATCGTCGTCCTGCTGCTGGCGTTCGTGGTGCTGCCCGTGCACCGGCTCGCCGCGCGGTTGTCGTGGCGCAGCGATCCGCGCCTGCGCGCCGAGCACACCGCCGAGGTGGTGCCCGGCGAGGGCCTGAGCCTGACGATCGGCGACGTCGCCTCCGCGTACCGGTGGTCTGCGTTCTCCGGCGTCCTCGAGACCGACGCCCAGTACCTCCTCACCCTCTCCCGCGGTCGGCGCACCTCCGTGCTCCCGCTGCCGAAGCGAGCCACCGCGCCCGGAGAGGCGGACGCACTGCGCACCGTCCTCGCCGCCGCGCTCGGCGAGCCCGTCCGCGCGCGCTGACCCGGCCGCTCGCCTGGCCGGCGCGAGCCGCCCGTGGCACCGTGCCGAGGTGACCTCCTCCGCCGCGGCCACGCCCGCGACACCGCCGACCGCCGCGCGCGGCGCCGCCCCGGAGCCCGCGCGCGCGTCGTGGGACATCGGCTCGCCGGCGCGGCTGCTCGCCGCCGCCCTCGTGTGCGGCGCCGCCGTCCTGATCTTCGCCGTGCACGTCCGGCCGCTCGGGTACGTGCCCCTCGTGCTCGGCGTCGCCCTCGGCCTCGCCGTCGACCGGGCGCTCGGACGGGACCTGGCCCTGATCGGCACCGGCATGGCGATCGTCTCGGCCATCTCGCTGAAGGCGGACCTCTCCGACGCCGGCATGGCGCGGTTCACCGTCGCCCTGTCCCTCGCCGTCCTCGTGCCGTGGGCGCTCTCCCGGTACCTGTTCGGGCAGCGGACCATCCGGTTCCCCGTCGCCACGGGCCGGCGCTGGGCGCGCTGGCAGTGGGCGTACCTCGCCGCGGTCGTCGTGATCGGCTACCTCGTCCTGCCGTTCTACTTCATCGGCTCCGGGGCCTACCGGAACTGGCCGGACCTCGACGGCGGGCAGGACATCGCACGGCTGTTCGTGGGCGTCAACGCGGTCGGCATCTGGGACGAGCTCTTCTTCATCTGCACCGTCTTCGCCCTCCTGAGACGGCACCTCGGGCTGTGGACCGCCAACGTCCTGCAGTCGGTGGTCTTCGTGTCCTTCCTCTGGGAGCTCGGCTACCGCGAGTGGGGGCCGCTGCTCACCGTGCCGTTCGCCCTGGTGCAGGGGTGGATCTTCGCGCGCAGCACCTCCCTGCCCTACGTCGTCGCGGTGCACCTGCTGTTCGACCTCGTGGTGTTCGGCGTCCTCGTGCACGCGCACCACCCGGAGCTGCTCGACGTCTTCGTCACCGCGCCGGGCTGAGCCCGCGACAGCCGAGCGCGGGACGGGTCGAGCGCGGGACGGGCTCGACCCGCGCGCGTGTCGGTGGGCGCCGCTAGCGTCCTCGGCACAGCCGCGTCCAGGGCGAGGACCGCGGGTCGCACCCGACCTCCCGGAGCCCTCGTTGACCGCCGCACCGCCCTCAGCCACCCCCGCCCTCGTCACCGTCGTCGTCGAGGACGGCCGGCCACCGGTCATCGACATCGCCGGGTACGCCGACCTCGCCGAGCGGGTCCCCGCGACCGCGACCACGCCCGTCCACCTGTGCTCAGCCGCGAAGGCGGTCACCGCGGTCGGCGTCCTCCGCCTCGCTGCTCGCGGCGTGCTCGACCTCGACGCCGACGTGCGCGCGCTCGTCCCGCTCGACGTGCCCGGCCGGACCGGCCCGACCCTCCGGCAGCTGCTCCGGCACCGCGGCGGCGTCGTCGACCCGCCGGGCGCGTTCGAGCCGTCCGCCGGCCGTGTCCCGCCGACCGCGGACGTCCTCGCGGGGACCACCGCGGCGCACGTCGGCCCGGTCCGGGTCACGGCCGAGCCGGGTACCGGCTTCGCGTACTCCGATGCCGGTTACTGCGTCGTCGAGCGCGCCGTCGAGGTCGCTACGGGCGAGTCGTTCGCCGACGTCCTGCACCGCGAGGTGGCCGCCCCGCTCGGGCTCTCGTCGACCGGCTTCTGGGCCGGGGAGGCGGCGGCCGAGGTCACCGGTCCGCGCGCGGCCGTCGTCGCCCGCCTCGTCGGGTCGGCCGCGGCGGGCCACCACGCCGACGGCCGCGGGGTCGCCGGCACACGGGCGCACTACGCCGGCCTCGCCGCCTCGGGCCTGTGGGCCTCGGCTGCGGACCTGGCCGTCCTGCTCGACGACGTCGGCCGAGCCCTCGACGGCCGGGGCGGGGTCCTGCTCGACGCCGACCAGGGGGCCGCGCTCGCCCGCGACCCGGGCGGCCTGGGCGTCGGGCTCGGCGTCTTCCCGTTCGGGGCACCCGGGCGCCCGTGCGTCATGACCCAGGGGTGGGGTGTCGGGTTCCAGTGCCAGCTCCGCTGGTACCCGGCGGCGGGCGGCGCGGTGGCGGTCGTGGTCGCGGCCGATCCCGGGGTGGGGCAGGACGCGTCCGTCGTGGGGATGACGGTCGCCACGGTGGCGGACGGCCGCGGGTGGCGGTAACCCCGGCAGCCCGGCCGCGGCCCGGTCGACCGACCCCCGACCGCGGCCCGGTCGGCTGACCCCGCGACCGCGGCCCGGTCGACTGGTCCCGCGACTTGCGGCCCGGTCGACTGGTCCCGCGACTGCGGCCCGAACGGCTGCTCCCCGAGGGGCCGGACGGACCGGGGCGACGGGCGACTAGACCAGCGCCGGCCGACGGACCGGCGCCAATGCTCCGGTGCCCGCGTGCCGGTGCCGCCAGCCCCCGGCCGCGTGGAGCACGTCGAGCGCGAGCGGCACCGACGCGGCCCGGGCGCTGCGCGGAGCCGACCTCCGCCCCGGACCCGGAGCAACACCGTCGACCTCCCACGGGGCGCTTCCGGCGTTGCCCGACGCCCCGGCGAGCGCCTCGAGGTCCTCGTGCGTCCAGTGCACCCCGAGCGGCCCCTCGCCCGGGCGGTCCGACGGCACGAACAGCAGCGCCGCGTCGCCGCGCGGGTCCGGCGCCGGGGGCAGGGCCACGAGCAGGTGCCGCGTCACCAGGTCGACGAGCGGGAGTGCCCCTCCTACGAACCGGTCCGCCAACCGCGGTCGGTCGGCCGCCAGCCACAGCGCGGGTCCGCGCAGGCGCCGAACCAGGCGCAGCCCGTCTCTGTCCCCCACAACGACGTCGGGGCGGGCCGCAGCGTGCGCGGACACGACCTCGGCATCAGGCAGGTCGGGACTGGCCGCGACCACGACCGCACCGAGCCGGAGGCAGGCCGCGACCGTCGCCGACCGCGCGGGGCCCGGCCCGAGCACCAGCGACACCCGGTGGTTCGCCCGCACCCCCGCGGAGTGCAGGGCCGAGGCGAGTCGGATCGCACGGTCGGCACGCACGCTCCCGCCGGAGGCGGCGCTCCGACGGGTGGTGACGCCCCGGTCGGCGCCGACGTCCCGGTCGGTGGTCACGCCCCGGTCCCTGGAGGTCGCGGACCCGGACCGACGTTCGGGAGCCGCATCGAGGGTGCGGTCCGCGGGATCGAGACCGGTCACGGTGCCTCCTCGAACGCTCAGCCGGCAGGTCCGGCGACGTGCTCCCACCGTCCCCCGCCCGGGCACCTCGCGTCGTCATCCCCCGGGAGGGATCGCGCCTACGTCCGCCGCGGTAGCTCCACGACCGCAGGAGGACGAACGCGCCCGGGAGATCGGCCGGACGACCGACCCCGAGGTGTCCGCGGGCCGTCGGCAGGTGGCGGGCACGGGGGGACCTCGGACGCGCAGGGGATCGCCTGCGGCACCGACTCCCCCGGACCGAGGCGGTCAGCGGGTGCTGGCGCGGATCGGCCGGTGCTGTCGGGAACGGAGTGTGGCGCGAGGCGCGAGGCGGACAGCCGCGTCACGGACCGGACGAGCCGTTCGTCGCTCAGAAGGGAGGTGGTGCGTCGTACGGGTCGGCCGTGGCGTGGTGGGTCTGCCCGGTTCCCGGGCGCGTCAGGTAGCGGTGGCCGGTGGGGGTGATCCACTCGAACAGGCCGGGTTCGATCTGCCGGAGCCGGAAGCCTCCGTCGGTCTTGAGGCGGTGGTGCCGGTGGCAGACCGGTCCGAGGTTGTCGGCGTCGGTGCCGCCCACGGGCGCGTCGGGGTCACCGCCCGGCAGAGGGTGGAACTCCTGGGTGTGGTCCAGCTCGCACGCGCAGGCCGGGACTCTGCAGCCGGGTGCGGCGCAGGTCTTGTCCCGGACGCGGATGAGTTCTGCGAGGGCGGTGGGTGGTCGGTAGCGTTCGCGTCCGACGTCCAGGACCCGGTCGGTGAGGGGGTCGGTGATGACGCGCTGCCAGACCCCGCCGATCGCCAGCGCCCGTGCCTGCACGGCGTCGATGGGGCCGTGCCCGTCGAGGTGGGCGGGCTGGTCGTCCAGCCCGAGCAGGGTGGATGCGGGGATCGTGATCCGGACCTCGGCGCCCGGACGGCCCGAGCAGCGGGTGCAGCCGCGACGCGCGGGCGCGGGCACGGGCGCGACCCTCGCGGCCTGCGAACCGGTGTCGATCACGCCGGGCTCCGGGTGCGTGGCGGCGTCGTCGAGCGGGGTGAGCGTCGCGACCGGGATCGGCTCGACCGGGCGGGTGAGCACCACCCCGTCCCGGTCGGTGAAGGTCGCCCCGTTCCACGACCGTCGCGGCTCCGGCGGCACGGGCAGCCCCGGGGCCAGGTGAACCTCGAACGCCGGGCCGTCGGACTCCGGCACGTCCCCGACGACCAGGTCCCGGAGGCCGTCGGCCCGCAGCTGGTCCAGGGTGCGGTCGTCACCGAGGGCCTTGGCAGTCTTGGCGGCGTGGGTCAGGACCCCGTCGACCCGCAGTGCGTCTGCCGCGTCCAGCACCAGCCACATCGAGGCCATGCCGTCCGGCTGGGGGCGGGGGTGGGAGACCTTGCGGGTGCACCGGGCGCGCTCACGGCGGGCGCCGGCGCCCTCGGGGTCGACCAGGCGGATCTCCCGCTCGACGCGCTGCCGCAGTTCGGCGACGGAGCACTGGTCGGCCTCGGGCAGGACCGCGTCCTCGACGGCGTGCGCGACCTGGAAGGACAGGTCCGCCAACTCTGCGGTCAGGACCTGGGCCTTGCCCGCGTCGAGGTGACCGACTTCCAACGCTTCCCGGGTCGCGCCGAGCATCCCGTCGAGCACCAGGGCCCGGTGCACCGTCTTGGTCGCCGTGACCCGCGGCCACCCCAGCCGCATCGCGAGCTCGTCGCCGGCCACGCACGCCTGCGTGGGCGGGGCACCGGCCAGCGGCGACCACTCCGGGCTCATCTCCTCCCGGGAGGCGAGCTCGGCGATCAGGCCGAGGGTGCGGGCGTGCTGGTAGGACTCGATCCGGGTCTGCGCGGCGATCACCTCGACCAGGACCGCCGAGGGCAGCACGTCCGGGTCCAGGCCCCGCAGCCAGGCGTCCAGCTCGGGCCCGGGCGGGCACGCCGCGATCGCCTCGATCTGCCGCTGCTCACCCGTCCGCGGCGCCCCACCCGCGGCGACGACGGGGTCCGGGCCGAAGTCCGTCAGGCACGTCCCGTCGGGCCCGTAGACCGGCAGCACCGGGGCGGCGACCGGGTCGCCGTCGGGGTGTTCCTGCAGGTCAGATGCCATGGCACGACACTACCGACGACCACCGACACGACCCGGCGACCGGACCGCGCCCTGGGGACGACGCACGGTCACCACACCTGTGGACGACTCGACGCCCGCACGACGACCACGCCCGAGCACGCCCGAGCACGCCGCCACAGCACCGAGCGGTCCGCCGCGCGCCTCCCCGCCGACCGACCACCGACCCGCCCGCCCCGGTCGCGCCCCCGAGCGCCCCGTCCGAGACTGACGGAGGCGGGCCGCCCCGCGACCCGCCGGCACCACCCGAGCGACGAGAGGACCGCGTCATGGGCCTGGACGACATCACCGAGAAGGCGAGCGACGCCGGCATCGAGAAGGCCGGGGACACCGCCGCGAAGAAGTCGGGCGGCGGGAACGCCGACAAGATCGACGACCTCGAGAAGAAGGCCGACGACAAGATCGGCAAGTAGGCCGCACGCGACGACGCCCGCACCTCCCCCCGGGGGTGCGGGCGTCGTCCTGCGTGGCGCGAGCCACGGCCTCGCGGGCGGTGCCGGGCCCTCCTCCCGGCTGCCGCCCGCGGCGGGTCAGCGGCGCACGCGCTGGCGTGCGTCCCGGGCGCGGGTGACCAGGTCGCCCAGGCCGACGACGACGATCACGGCCACGAGGCCCGCGACGACGATCCACACCTGCGGCGACATGACGTTGCTCCTCGTTCCGGCTCTCGACGTGCTGACGGGTTCCATCCTGGCAAGCCGACCCCGCCCGGCGGATCGGCCCTGCGCCGTATCTTCGGGTCCGACGTCGGGCGTACGGGGTCCCCCTCGGGGCGCACGGCCTCCTCCTCGCGGCGGAGGCCGACCCCCGGTCCCGCTCGGGGTCGGACCCCGAGACCCGCGACCGCGCCCGGCGGTCAGAGCACGACCGCGGGCGGCTCCGCGACGGAGTAGTTGTGCCGGAACACGTCCTCCGGGTCGTACCGGCGCTTGAGCCCGCGCAGCCGCTCCAGGGTGGCCCCCGGGTAGACGCCCGAGAGCCGCTCGGGACGGGGATCGGTCTCGAAGGACAGGTAGGCGCCGTCGAAGTGGTGCGCCATCGCGTCCCAGATCGCGTCGATCCGCCGCCGGCTGCTGCCCATCGCGACGATGCTGAAGTTCGCCGACCGGTGGGCGTAGGCGGTGGCGTCGGCGGGCACGTCGTGCACGGCTCCCCCGGCGGCCCGGATCTGGAAGAACGGCGTGGCCCCGCTGCGGACCAGCCGGGCGGCGTCGGCGGCGAGCTCCGGGGTGAGGTGCTCGGCCATGCCCGACCGCGTGACCGGCTCGCCGTCGGACGTGTGCCGCTGCGGGACGGAGACGACGGCCGGGTACGGCACGACCTGCACCTGCTGCTGGAGCAGGGGCGCGATCCGGGCGAACGGGTTGAGCCGCTCGATGATCGTGTCCGGGTCGTCGGAGTCGACCATCGCCATGACCTGCGCGGCGACGACCCCGCCGCGCGGCGGTCCCATGATGAGGAACGCCGTGGTGTCGCGCGGGGCTGCCTCCAGGGTGGCGCCGTAGTCGACGAGGAACTGCTCGGTGTCGGAGGCGTCGAAGACGAGCTGGGCGAAGCCCACGTCCCCGACCTCGTCGACCTCGAACTCGAAGGACGTGACGACGCCGAGATTCGCCCCGGCGCCGCGGACGCCCCAGAACAGGTCGGGGTTCTCGTCGTCGCTCGCCCGGACGACGGATCCGTCGGCGAGGACGACCTCGGCGGCGCGCAGGTGGTCGAGGGTCAGGCCGTGCTCCCGCACCAGGAAGCCGATGCCCCCCGCGGTGGCGAGGCCGCCGACGCCGACGCCGCCGTAGTCGCCGGAGGTGAGAGCCCAGCCGTACGGGTGCAGGGCGGCGGCGACCTCGCCCCAGCGCGCACCGGGCTGGACGCGGACGCGCCGGGCGGCGACGTCGAGAACCTCGATCGCGTGCATCCGGGACAGGTCGAGCACGATCCCGCCCTCGTTCGTGGACCGGCCGCTGATGCCGTGCCCGCCGCTGCGGATCGCGAGGGGGACGTCCTGCGCGCGGGCGTAGGCCAGGGCCTCGACCACCTCGGCGGTCGTCCCCGGCCGCAGCACGAGCCCGGGCCGGCCGCCGCGCATGTAGGTGGACCGGACGGCGGCGTACCCGGCGTCGCCGGGCTCGACGGCGGTGCCGACGAGCGCGGCGGGCACGGCGTCGTAGTCGATGCCCGGCGCCCGGGCGGCGCGCACGGCGGCGCTCCGGAGGGTCCCGACCCGGGTGCCCCGGGCGGTGCGGGCGGCGGCGACGCGGTCGCGCACGGTGCCCGCCACCTCGGCGAACGCCGCGAGCGCGGGCTCGTCGGCGACGGCGAGCACGAGCGTCCCCACGCCGGCGTCGAGCACGAGGGCGGCGAGGGCGTCCGCGACGCCCGCGCCCGGCACACCCGCGCCGCCCGCCACACCCCCGCCCGGCACGGACCCGTCGGCACCGGCCCCGAACCCGAGCGACCCGGCGTCGAGCACGAGGCCCCGCCGCACCTCGCGCGGGTCCCGGCCCGCGGCCGCGAGCGCCGCGTCGAGGGCGGCCTGCTCGCTGAGGACGGTGTCGAGGTGCGACCCGGCGCCGGCCGGCACCGGCAGCCACCAGCCGTCGGCGACGCGCGCGGCGAGCGTCCGCGCCCCGTCGGCGACCTCCGCCGGCCCGGCACCCAGCCACAGGGCCAGGTTGTGCGCCGGCGCGGGACCGCGCTGCGCCCCGGCGACCCGGTGGTGCCGCCCCTCGTGCACGAGCGGCCCGGGCTCGGCGGCGGCCCACATGCCCCGCAGGACGTCGACGCCCTCCGCGAGCGCGTCGAGCGCGTCGTCGGGGTCCGCACCGTCCGCCCCGGGCGCGAGCCCGGGCGTGACGCGTCCGCCCGCCAGGTGGTCGAGGCTCGCCACGGCGCGCGCGAGCACGGCCGGGGGCCGGCCGTCGAGCCGCAGGCCGCGGGTCGCCACGTCGACGCGCTCGGTGGCGCCCGCGACGGACGCGAGCACAGTCCACGCGTCGAGCGCGTCGTCGAGCGCATCGCCCTCCGGCGCACCCGCACCGTCCGGCACGACCACCAGGTCCAGCCCCAGCTCCTCCGCGCGCCGCGCGAGCCGCCCCGGGGCACCGGGGTCGGCCGCGGACGGGGCGAGCTCGACGCCGAGCTGCAGCGGGTGCCCGAGGTCGGCGCCGCTCACGCCTGCTCCCCCGCCCCGACGGCCGCCGCGGGCGCCCCACCGGCGGACCCGCCGCGCTCGGCGGCGACGAGCTCGCGCACGGCCGGCGCGATCTCCTGGCCGAGGACGGTGAGCAGCGTCGGGTCGTCGCCGGTGGCGATGAAGGCGCTCGTGCCGTGCTCCAGGGCGAGCAGGGCGAGCTGCTCGACCCACTGCTCCGGCGGCCCGGAGAGCAGGTCGGCGCTGCGGCGGTCGGTGAGCCGCCCGCCGACGTTGAGCAGCCGGCGTACCGCACGCGGGTCGCGGCCCGCCGCGTGCGCGGCGTCGTCGATGCGCGCGTTCGCCTCGTCGAGGTCCTGGAGGCTGCTGAGGTAGCCGAGGGACGGGAGCCAGCCGTCGGCGTGCTCCCCGGTGAGCCGGAGCATCCGCGGCTTGTAGGCGCCGACCCAGATGCCGACCGGGTGGGCGGGTGCGGGGCCGCGCTTGGCGCCCGCCAGCGGCCAGTGGTCGCCCGGCAGGTCCACGCGGGCGCGGTCGCTCGTGTCCCAGAGGGCGCGGATGACGGCGATGGCCTCGCGCAGGGCGTCGACCCCCTGACCCGGCGTGAGCCGGCGCCCGCCCATGGCCTCGATCGCGTCCCAGAAGGCGCCGGAGCCGAGCCCGAGCTCGACGCGGCCGCCGGACAGCAGGTCCAGGCTGGCGACGGAGCGGGCGAGCACGGCGGGCGGCCGCAGCGGCAGGTTCGCGACGTTCGGCGCCAGGGTGATCCGCTCCGTGCGCGCCGCGACGTAGGACAGCAGGGTCCAGGTGTCGAGGAAGGACGGCTGGTACGGGTGGTCCTGGAAGGTGGCGAGGTCCAGGCCCGCCTGCTCGGAGAGCTGCGCGAGCCCGACGACGCGCTCGGGCGCCGCGTTGCTCGGCGTGATGAACGACCCGAAGAGCAGGTCGTGGCCGTAGTCCGTCATGTCCGCCTCGTCTCGATCCGCTGAGCCATCCGTCGGCGCGCACGATCGTATGTCGTGCAGATGATTGGCTCAACCACGGGCCCCGGCGTACGATTCCCGGCATGACGGCGACCGACGAGCAGACGACGCACCCCGCCTCGGACCTCGGGTGGTCGCTGGGCGTGCTGCTCCGCGCCTACGAGCACGCGATGACGTCCGCGGTCGAGGCGGTCCCGCACGGGTTCCGCGGGTTCCTGGTGCTGCGCGAGGTGGTCCGCGGGGCCCACCCCAGCCAGGCCGCCCTGGCGGCGAGCCTCGGCATCGACCGGACGGTGATGACCTACCTGATCGACGACCTGGAGCGTGCCGGCCTGGTGGCGCGGCGGGTCGCCGAGGTCGACCGCCGGCAGCGCCGCGTGCACCCCACGGCGGGCGCGGAGGCGCTGCTCGCGGAGCTGGAGCACCGGATGGCCGTCGCGGAGGACGCGGTGTTCGGCGCGCTGGACCCGGCGGAGCGCACCGCCGTCGGGCAGCTCCTGCGCCGCGCGGCCTGCGGCTACCGCGAGACCGGCGACCCGTGCACGACGGTGGAGCACGCGCTCGGTCGCTGACCGACCACCCGGCGCCCGGGGCGCGTCAGCCCCGGCGGCCCTCCGCGTCCTCGCACGCGGCGAGCAGGAGCTGCGCCGCCTCGCGCACCTGCGCCACCTGCGCGGGCTCGAGCCGCAGCCCGTCGACCATCGCGGCCGGGATGCCCACGGCCCGCTCGCGCAGCGCGCGCCCGTCGTCGGTGAGCCGGATCGCGAGCGCGCGCTCGTCCGCGCCGTCGCGCGCGCGCTCGACCAGCCCGAGCGCCTCGAGCCGGCGGACCAGCGGCGACGTCGTGGCGGGCTCGAGGTGCAGCAGCGCCGCGAGCGCCTTGAGCGTGAGGTCGCCGTGCTGCCACAGCGCCAGCATCGCGAGGTACTGGGGGTGCGTGAGCCCGAGCGGATCGAGCAGGGGCCGGTAGAACGCGACGAGCGCGCGGGCCGCTGCGGACATCGCGAGGCACACCTGCGCCTCGACGGCGAGCGGGTCGGCGAGGGGCGCGTCCCCCGCAGGCGCGTCCCCGGCGGGCAGCACGACCCGGGGCGCGGGCGCAGGGGCGGCGGCGGGGCGGGTCACCCGACGATACTAGCCCGGATCGTTCGTGCGCATATAATGAGGGCACTCAGCATCGGACGGGACGAGGCGGCGGGCATGGGCAGGATCGGCAGGGCGAACGACAGGCGGGAGGCGGCGCTGCTCAGCGTCTTCGGGCCGGCCCAGGTCGGCGACCCCCTCGCCCCCGACCGCGAGGTCGCCGAGGCCGACCGCGAGCGCGACCAGGCGCTGCGGACCGAGTTCGTCCGGGTCGTCGGCGCGGACGGCCGGTCGTACCTCGTGGAGCGCCCGGTCGCCGGCTGACGCCGCTCCCCCGCGGTGCGACACGCGCGGTGCGACACCCCCCCGCGGCACCACACCCCCGCAGCACGACGCCCCCGTGACCGGCCGGTCACGGGGGCGTCGCACGTGCGGGGCGGGGTCAGCGCGCCCCGGCCCGCCGCCACGCGAGCACGGCGACGACGAGCGCGCCGACCCCGGCCGCGAGGCCGAGCCCGCCGAGCACGACGGGCAGCGCCCCGGCGTCGTCGGCCGAGGAGCCGGCCCCGGCGTCGCCCGCGCCGGTCTGCGCCGCCTCGTCGCCCGACGCGTCCGCGGCGCCGCTCCCGTGACCGTCGGCCGCCGCCCCGGTCGTGGTGAAGGCCGGCGCCGGGCTGTCCGGCTCCTCGTCGCCCTCGGCCACCTGGTCCCAGTCGACGACCTCGCCGTCGGCGTACTCCTGGTGCGCGGGCAGGACGAGCTCGGTGCCGGCGGCGGGCAGCGGGCCGACGGAGAGGGCGAACTGCTGGAACTCGCCGTCGCCGATGCCGGCGCCGTCGGCGGTCCAGGTGACGCGCAGCGGCGCCTGGGTGAGCGTGACGCCGTCGACCTCGACCGGCTCGGGCAGGGCGCCGTGCTCGACGGTGGCGGTCCACCCGGGCACGGGCTGCGTCGAGACCGACGTCAGCGGCGTGCCCGTCGGCAGGTCGACCGTCACCCGGGTGGTCGCGGACGTCGGCGACTCGTTGGGGACGCGGAAGGTGAGGACGGTCCAGCCGCCGGCGGCGGTGGTCTCCGGGACGACGCGGACGTGCGCGGACGCCGCGGCAGCCGAGCCGAGGACGAGGGCGGCGGCCAGCGCGGGGCCGGCGACGAGGCGCGCGAGGGCGCGGGGGGATGCGGACACGGTGGGTTCTCCTGGGGGACGGCGTGGCGCGCGCCGTCAGGCCGTCGCACCAGGGCGGCGGCAGGGCGCGCGGGGACGGCGTGACCCGGCACCCCCGCCGCGCAGGGCGTGCGGGGGCTCAGGCCACGCGGGGGCGGAGCACCCCGGGCGGGCCGCGCCTCGCGACCCCGCCGCACAGGGCCGGCACGGGGCGCGGTGCGGCGGCGACCGGCGCGACCGGCCGCGCGCGCGGCACGACCGGCGTCGGCACCGCGCCCGCGAGCGCCGGCAGCAGCGCCGCCCAGCGGCGGGCCAGCGCGAGGACCCCGCGGTCGGTCGCCACGAGCAGCAGCACGGTGGCCGCCATCGCCGCCGCGTGGGCGGCGAGCATCAGCCCGCCGGCGCCGTGCGGCGCGGCCACCGCGGCGTCGAGCGGGACCCCGGCCGTCGCTGCCGTCCCGACGAGGGTGGGCACCACCTCCGGCAGAGCGGCCCCGTGCTCCGCGTGCACCCCGCCCGGCAGCGCGGCACCGGCGCCCGACGCGAGCCAGGTGAGCGCCGCGTGCACCCCGAGCTGCCCCGCCACCGCGGCGGGGAGCAGGACCCGCACCGTCAGGGGCCGGCGCGCGAGCGCCGCGGAGCCGACCAGGACGAGCGACCCGATGAGCGCGAGCGCACCCCCGGACGGGGCGTGGCCGCCGCCGAGCACGTGCGCGCCGGACCCGAGCGCGAGCACGGTCGCCGCGACGCCGAGCAGGCGCCCCACGACGAGCGCACGCTGCACGGACGGGTCCACGGCGCCGACGCTACGGCATCTCCGGGACCAAGGTCCTGACGGCGCCGGGTGATCGGCGCACCGGCGCGCGCGGGCCGGTCACCCGCCCCGGGTGTCAGACGGCCGGGTACCCGCCGTCGACCTGGTGCAGGCTGCCGGTGATGAACGACGCCTCGTCGCTCAGCAGGAAGGCCACGAGCGCGGCGACCTCGTCGGGCCGGCCGATCCGGCCGATCGGGTGCCTCGCCGTGATGGCGTCGATCTGGTCCTGCGGCAGCTGCGCCATCAGCGGCGTCCAGATGTTGCCCGGCGCGACCGCGTTGACCCGGACGCCGCGGGTGCCGTACTCGACGGCGGCGTTCTTGGTCAGGCCGTTGATCGCGTGCTTGGACGCGACGTACGCGGAGTTGCCGGGGGCGGCGACGAGCGCGTGCATCGACGCCATGTTGACGACCGCGCCGCCGCCCGCCGCCTCGATCGCGGGGAGCTCGTACCGCAGGCCGTACAGCACGCCGTTGAGGTTGATGTCGATGACGCGGCGCCAGTCGGCGTCGAGGTCGAGCTCGCCGGTCGGCAGCTGGTTCCGGGCCGCGATGCCGGCGTTGTTCACCGCGAGGTGCAGCGCGCCGTAGGTCGCCACGGCGTGCTCGACCGCGGCGCGCGAGCTCTCGGCGTCGGCGGTGTCCTGCTGGAACGCGGACGCGGCGCCGCCGGCCGCGACGATCTCGTCCGCGACGCGCTGCGCCGCCTCGAGCCGGATGTCGGTGAGCACGACGGACGCGCCCTCCGCGGCGAGCCGCTGCGCGACGGCCTCCCCGATCCCGCTGCCGCCACCCGTCACCAGGGCCACCTTGCCGTCGAACCGCGCCATCACGCGTCACTCCTCGCTCAGATCTCGTGGACCGCGGCGCGCGGCCCGTCCGAGTCAACACCGACCGACCGGTCGGTGATGGCCGCGCACGGTGTCGGGACCGTCACACCGGGACGGAAGACCCTCGACATCGCTCCCCCGGGGGCACGGGCGCGGCGGCTCGCGGCCCCGTAGCCTGCTGGTCGGGGACGGTCGACAGCCGGGAGGGCGCGTGACGACGGAGCTGCTGGGCGGCGCGACCACCGACGCGACCCCGCGGCCGCCCCGGGCGCTCCGCCGGCCGGGCGCCCGCGACCTGCGCCTGGTGGCGCTGTTCGCGCTGCTCAACGCCGCGGCCTGCCTGCTCGGCCGCGCGACTCGGGTGCCCGAGGCCGAGGTCAGCCTCGTCTGGCCGGCCGCGGGGGTGTCGGTGCTGTGGCTGGTGGCGCGGGCCCGCCGCCCGTGGCCCTGGCTGGACCCGCTGGTGCTCGCGCTGTCGACCGGAGCCGTGGTGGCGGCGACCGGCGCGTCGCCGTCGACCGCCGCGATCGGTGCGCTCGCCGCGACGGTGCAGGCGGTGGTCTGCGCGGCGGTGCTCGCCCGGTACGCGCCGTACGTGTGGGCCGCGCGCGGGACGCAGCAGCTGCGCCGCGTGCCCGACCTCTGGTGGTTCGTCCTCGGCGCGGTGCTGAGCTCCGTGGTCTCGGCGCCGCTCGTGGAGCTCGCGGTGGTGCTCGGCGGCGAGCCGTGGACCTGGCGCACGGCGCTGCTGTGGTGCGCGCGGAACACCGTCGCGATCGTCGGGATCGGCACGCTCGGCTTCACGCTCGGCGCGTGGCTGCGCCTGCGGGCCGCACGCCGCACGGCGCACGACCGCATCGAGTGGTGGACCGAGGGCCGGGGCGCCGACTACCTCGCGGCGCTGCTGCTCGCCCCGCTGCTCTACGTGGTCTGGTTCGTCGAGATCGACTGGCTCGCGGTGGTGTTCCCGCTGATCGGGCTCACGGTGTGGGCGGGCTCGCGGCTGCCGACGCGGTCGGTGGTGCTGCACACGACGGTCTGCGGCGTCGTCGCGATCCAGCTCACGCTCGCCGGGTCGGGGCCGTTCGCGGAGCTGCCCGACCCGACGGCGCAGGTCGCGATCGCCCAGCTGTACGTCGGGCTGGTCGCGGTGATCGGGCTGGCGCTGGCCATCGCCCGGGACGAGCGCGGGCGCCTGGTGGCGGACCTCCAGACCGCCCGGGACCGGGCGCAGGAGCAGGCGACGCTGCTGGCGACGGTCGTGGACACCATGTCGGAGGGCGTCCGGGTGGTGGACGCGACCGGCCGGGTGGTGGTGCGCAACCCGACGGCGGCCCTGCTGCTCACCGGCCGCACCACGCCCGGTGGCGAGGGCGACACCGACCTGGCGCACCTCGCGCGCCTGGACGGCAGCCCGGTGCCGGACGCGGAGCTGCCGTTCCGCCGGGCGCTGGCGGGCGAGCAGGTGCGCGACGCCGACCTGCTCGTGCGGGTGCCCGGGGCCTCGGAGCCGCGGATCGTCACGTTCTCGGCCTCGCCCCTGCCCGACGCGGCGGGCGGCGGCGCGGTGACGGTGCTGCGGGACGTGACCGTCGAGCGCACGGAGCTGCGCCGGGCGGCCCAGGTACAGGCGAGCCTGCTGCCGTCCCTGACCCTCGACGTGCCCGGGCTGGACCTCGCCGCGCGGTTCGTGCCGGCGGGCTCGGTCGGCGGCGACTTCTACGACTGGCAGCCGGTGGCGGACGGCCTGGTGCTCACGCTCGCGGACGTGATGGGCAAGGGCCCGGCCGCGGCGATCCTGGCCGCGACCACCCGCTCGGTGCTGCACGCGCAGCGCACGCTGCGCGACGTGGCCGGCACGCTGGCGGCGACCGAGCGGGCGATGACGGCCGACCTGGCGAACGCCGGCGCGTTCGTGACGATGTTCCGCGCCTACGTGGACGCGGCGGACGGTCAGGTGTCCTACACGGACGCGGGCCACGGGCTGTCCCTGATCGTGGGTCAGGACGGCTCGGCGCGCCGGCTCTCGGCGACCGGCCTGCCGCTCGGCATCGCCCCGGGTCCCGAGCGGGTGAGCGCGCGCGCCAGGCTGGCCCCGGGCGAGCTGCTGGTCACGTTCTCCGACGGGGTCCTCGACGCGCTCGGCGGGTCGCTCGACGACCTGGACCAGGTGGGGCGCGCGGTGCGCGGCACCCGCACCGCCGAGCAGGCCGCCGACGCGGTGCTGTCGCTGGTCGACCCCCGGCACCCCGAGGACGACCTCACGGTCGTCGCGCTGCGCCGCGCCGCCTGACCCCGCACGCCCCCCCGACCCCCCGACGCCGGAGGCCCCGTGGACCTGCTGCTCCTCGCCGACACCCACGTCCCGCGCCGCGCCCGCGACCTGCACCCGGTGGTGTGGGATGCGGTCGACGCCGCGGACGTCGTGCTGCACGCGGGCGACTGGGTCGACGTGACGCTCCTGGACGCCCTGGAGGCCCGGGCGCGCCGGCTCGTCGGCTGCTGGGGCAACAACGACGGGGCCGACCTGCGCGCCCGCCTCCCGGAGGTGGCCCGCGCCGAGCTGGGCGGGCTGCGGTTCGCCGTGGTGCACGAGACCGGGCAGGCGCAGGGCCGGGAGGCGCGGTGCGCGGCGGCGTACCCCGACGTCGACGTGCTCGTCTTCGGCCACAGCCACATCCCCTGGGACACCGTCGCGCCGGGCGGGCTGCGGCTGCTCAACCCGGGGTCGCCGACCGACCGGCGCCGGCAGCCGACGGGGACCTACCTGACGGCCCGTGCGGAGGGCGGGGCGCTGCACGACGTGGTGCTGCACCCGGTGCCGCCGCGCGGCTGAGCCCGGCGGGCCGGGCTGGCCGGGGCGTCAGCCCGCCCGGCGCACCGCCACCACCGTGATGTCGTCCGGCCGCTCGGCCGCGGCCGCCGCCAGGCGCAGCACCGCCTCGACCGCGTCGTCCGCGGACCGGGCCCCCCGGACGGCGTCGACGACCGGCGGCAGGCCCTCGAGCGTGCCGTCCACCAGGTCCAGCACGCCGTCGGAGAACGTCACCAGGAGGTCGCCGGGGTCGAGGTGCGCGGTCCGCTGCTCGCGAGCCTCCTCGTCCAGCACCCCGAGCGGGAGCCCGGTGGCGGGCAGCCGCTCGTCGGTCCCGTCGGCGCGCACGACGACGGTGAGCCCGTGGCCCGCGTCGGCGTAGGAGACGTCCCCGGACGCGGCGTCGAGCGAGGCGTGGAACGCGGTCGCGAACACGCCGGCGCCGGACAGGTCCGAGTGCAGGATCGCCCCGGCGTACAGCAGGGACTGCGCGACGTCGGCCCCGTGGGCGGAGCCGCGCAGCACCGCGCGGATCGAGGCGGCCATGATCCCGGCGCCGGCGCCCTTGCCCATGACGTCGACCAGGCTCAGCACGACGCCGCCCTCGGTCGCCGACCAGTCGTAGAAGTCGCCGCCGACGGCCCGGCTGGGCAGGCACGCGCCCGCGACCTCGTACCCCGGCACGACCGGCGCGGACCGGGGCAGCAGCCCCGCCTGCACCTGGGCCGCGCGCTCGAGCTCGGAGTCGATGACGAGCTCCTTCTCGACCCACGCGGCGAGGTCGCGCAGCAGGGAGGCGCTGTCCGCGTCGAACTGCCGGGGCTTCTGGTCGGCGATGCACAGCGTGCCGACGCGGTAGCCGCCGGGGGCGACGAGCGGCTGGCCGGCGTAGAACCGGAGCCCGTCCGCGCCCACGACGAACGGCTTGTCCCGGAACCGCTCGTCCTGGGCCGCGTCGGGCACGACGAGCATCCGGTCCTGCTCGACCGTCGTGCCGCAGAACGAGTCCTCGCGAGGGACGACCGGGTCGTCGAAGCCCACCATCGCCTTGTGCACCACGACGTGCCGGTCCACGAGCGAGACCATCGCGGTCGACACGCCGAACAGCTGCCGGGCGAGCCGGACGACGCGGTCGAACCGGTCCTCGGCGGGGGTGTCGAGCACGCCGAGCCGGTGCAGGGCGGCGACGCGGTCGTCTTCCAGGTGCAGGGTCTCAGAGCTCATCGGCACGACCGTACGTCACGCCGACCGGTCGCGGGCCAGCCGCCAGGTGTTCCGGCCGTCCTCCCGCGCCAGGCTCAGGCTGTCGACGGCCCGGAGCACCAGGGCGATCCCCCGCCCGCTCTCGGCGAAGTCGTCCACCGGGTCCGGGTCCAGGTCCACCCGGACGGGCGCGCCGTCGTCGGTGAGCTCCGCCTCGAGCCGGCGGTGGTCGGCGCGCAGCAGCACGCTCGCTCGGACCGGGCCGTCGCCCACCGGGACGGTGTGCCGGACGACGTTCGTCGCGATCTCGATCACCGCGGTCTCGAACCGCAGCCGGTCCAGGTCGGGCACCTCCGGCGCCGCGTCCCACAGGCGGGCGAGCGCGTCGTGGACCCGGTCGAGCCACGCCGTCTCCGCGGGGCCGTCGACGCGGAGCTCCGCGGCCCCCTCAGCGGCCGGCACCGACCGCGTCCTCGACGGTCGCGTACGGGCGCAGCACCCGGTCCATCGTGGTGAGCTCCAGCACGGTCCGGACCTGCTGGCCGACCCGGGCGATCCGGAGGTCGCCCCCGGCCGCGCGGGCGGTGCGCAGGCCGCCGACCAGCGCGCCCAGCCCGGACGAGTCCAGGAACGCCGTCTCGCCGAGGTCGACCACGACGAGCGTCCGCCCCTCGGCCACCTCGCGGTCCACCGCGGCCTTCAGCTCGCCCGCGGCGGCCATGGTCAGCCGGCCCTGCACGCGCAGCACCGCCGCGCCCTCGGTCCGGTCGGTCGTCAGCTCCATCGGGTCCTCCTCGTCGTCGTCATGCGATGCCCCGGCGCCGCGCGCTGGACGGCGGGCTCGCCTCGGGCCCGGTGAACCCGCGATAGCGCAGCGCCTGCACCACCACGCTGAGCACCACCAGGTCGTACACCACCCACAGCAGGTTCACGGTCGTGCCCACCCACAGGGACAGCCCGAGCGACGCCCGGACGATCCCGACCACCGCGGCCACCACCAGCAGCGCCATCGCGAGCAGCTGCGGCCACACGAGCCGCCACTGGCTGGGCGACCCGTCGGGCCGGACCTTCGGGGTGACCGCGAAGCCGAGCGGCCGGCCGAACCACACGTTCGCCACCGCGGTCCACACGGCCTTGATCCACACCGGGAACAGCGCGAGCGCGTACTGCTGCCCGCGCCAGGTCTTCACGCCCCGCGCCGCCACCACGAACAGCAGCTGGCTCGCCAGGAAGAACGGGATGAACCGCGCGAAGAAGTCGACCGTCCAGGCCGTCACCGGCAGCACCCCGAAGCACAGGAAGATGATCGGCGCGGCCAGGTAGACCAGCGCGGCGAAGCCCGACAGGTAGGACCACATGGTCGCGAAGTACATGAGCTTCTGGCCGACCTTGAGGCCCCGGACGCCCAGCGGGTTCTCCTTGAGCATCACCTGCATCGTGCCCTGCGCCCAGCGCAGCCGCTGGGTCATCATCGTGCCGAGGTCCTCGGGGGCGAGGCCGTGCGCCAGGCTCTCGTGGTGGTAGACCGTCTTCCAGCCGAGGGCGTGCAGCCGCATCGCGGTCGCCATGTCCTCGGTGACGGACAGCGTGGCCACCGGCATCACGGCCTGCGCCTCGGAGCCCCGGTCGACGTCGACCGCCCGCACCAGCGCCTGCACCGACTCGATCGCGCCGAGCGGCGACCACTCCCGGTCGGCGAGCCGGGCGAGCGCGGGCTCGTCGACCACGACCGCGCCGATCTCGTCGTCCCGGGCGATCGGCAGCGCCGCGATCGCGGCGAGGTCGTCCTGGATGCTCGCGACGTCCCGGGCCACGACCTGCGCGGAGATCCCGTCGACCTCCCGCTGGAAGCCGTAGGTGACGTCGGACAGCGGCTCGCCCGCGTCCAGCGCCCCGAGCGCCCGCGCCGCGGCCTCCTGCACCTCGTGCAGCACGGCCGCCTGGGCCGCGTCCGGGGCGTCCCGCTGCGCGCGGTCGAGCAGCCGGCGCGACGCGTGCAGCGCCTCGCGCACCGACCGCTCGGTCTCCCGGACGTAGCCGACCAGGCCCAGCTGCATGAGCGCGTCCCGGCGCAGCACCGCGTTCGACCCGCAGAAGAACGCGGCGTTCCAGCCGTCCTTGCCCTGCTGGATCGGGCCGTAGAACAGCGGCGCCTGGCTCCCGAGCGGGTCCGCCGAGGTGACGTTGGTGAAGAACTGCGGCGTCTGCACCAGGGCGACCGCGGGGTCGTCGAAGTAGCCGAGGACGCGGTCGAGGAGCTCGGGCTCGGGGATCTGGTCCGCGTCGAGGATGAGCAGGAACTCCCCGTCCGTCTGGAACAGCGCGTTGTTGAGGTTGCCGGCCTTGGCGTGCCGGGGCCGGTCGGTCCAGTCCTCGGAGCGCTCGATGTACCCGACGCCCGCGGCGCGCGCGGCGGCGGCCAGGTCGGGTCGCGAGCCGTCGTCGAGCACCCACGTCCGGTGCGGGTACGCGATGTCGCGCGCCGCCGCGGCGGTCCGCATCACCAGCTCGACCGGCTCGTTGTAGGTGGTGACGAACACGTCCACGGTGATCCCCGCGGCGGGCGGGGCCGGGTCGTCGCGCCGCTTCGCCTTCCACATCGTCATGCCGAACAGCGCGACGTCGACCAGCGAGTAGGTCTCCGCGATCACCAGCGGCACGGCGATCCACCACGCCGACCAGTTCACCGAGTCGAGCCACCGCCAGGCGATGTAGTTCACCCCCAGCAGGAGCGTCAGCACCACGACGACCCGCAGCACGAGCTGCTGCCTCATCCGTTCTCCCTCCGCAGCACCACGACGGTCACGTCGTCGGGGCGGTCCGTGGCGGTGCCGGCGGCCGCGAGCACGCGGGCCACGGCGTCCGCCGCCGACGTGGCGGCGCCGAGCGGCGCCGCCAGCACGTCCTCCGGGTCCAGCGCCCGGTCGCCGCGCTCGAGCAGGCCGTCGCTCACGACGGCCAGGGTGTCGCCGGGCGCGAGCGCGACCTCCGCCGCCACGCGCGGCACCCCCACGACCACGCCGAGCGGCGGCCCCTGCGCGGGCAGTCGCCGCAGGGTGCCGTCCGCGGCGCGCAGCACCGCCAGGCCGTGGCCCGCGTCGGTGTACCGCAGCACGCCGGTCGCGGGGTCGAGCTCCGCGTGGAACGCGGTGACGAACGCGCCGGCGCGGTCGAGGTCGGGCTCGAGCACCCGCTCCGCGAGCGCCACCGCCGCGGCCACGTCCTCGTGCCGCCCGACGCCGCGCAGCACCGACCGGACGGTCGCGGCGATGATCGCGGCGCCGAGGCCGCGGTCCATCACGTCCGCGAGGGTCAGCAGCAGCCGGCTCGGGGTCGCCTGCCAGTCGTAGAAGTCGCCGCCCACGCCGTGCGCGGGCAGGCAGGCGCCGGCGAGGTCCCACCCGGGGAGGTCGGGGGCGGCCGTCGGCAGCAGCCCGCGCTGGACCTCCGCCGCGCGCCCCAGCTCGGCGTCCGCGGAGAGCTCCTTCTCCACCCACGCGGCCAGGTCCGTGAGCAGCGCCTCGTCCTCCGCCGTGAACTCCCGCGGCCGGCGGTCCATCAGGCACAGGGTGCCGACGCGCTCCCCGGCCGGCGTGGCGAGCGGCCGCCCGGCGTAGAACCGGATGTGCGGGTCGCCGGTCACGAACGGGGCCGCGGTGAACCGCGGGTCGAGCGCGGCGTCGGGCACCACCATCGTCGCCGGCTGCTCGATCGCGACCGCGCAGAACATCCCGTCCCGCGGCGTCTCGTGCGCCGTCGTCCCCTGGTGCGACTTCAGGTACAGCCGGTCGGCGTCGACCAGCGAGACGAACGCCATCTGGACGTCGAACAGCTGCTGCGCGAGCCGGGTGACGCGGTCGAACCGCTCCTCGGCGGGGGTGTCGAGCACGTGCAGCTCGCGCAGCGCGGCGACGCGTCGCGCCTCGTCGACGTCGTCCCGTGCGGTCTCGCCCATGCCTCACCCCCGCGGTGACCCTACCCACAGGTCCCCTGACCTGCAGGACGGCGCGACGCTCCGAAGACCACCCGCCTGACGGGTCAAGGACGGTCCCGGGGTGCCGATCAGGCACCCGTGCTGCAGCGAGTCCCCCACCCGCCGCTCGCGGTCGTCGTCGCCGCGCTCGCGGTGCACGCCGTGCTGCCCGCCGGGACCCTCCGGGACCTGCTGTACGTGGGCGTCGGCGCGGTGTGCGCGGTGCGGACCCACCGGGCCGCGGGCCGGATCCCGGGCCCGCAGCGGCGCGCGTGGCGGCTGCTCGCGCTCGGCCTCGGCGCCTGGGTCCTGGGCGACGCCGTGTGGACGCTGCTGGAGCGCGGGCTCGGCGTGCAGCCGTTCCCCTCCGTCGCCGACGTGGCGTACGTCGTGTCCTACCCGCTGCTCGCCGCCGGCCTGGTCCGGGCGTTCCCCGCGCCGCGCGACCGGCGGCCCACCTGGCTCCTGGACGCGCTGCTGGTCACGAGCGGCCCGCTGCTGGTCCTGTGGCTGCTGGTCCTGGAGCCGACCCTGTCGGGCTGGGGCGCCGACCCGCTCGGCACGGCCGTCGGCGCGCTCTACCCCGCCGGCGACGCCGTGCTGCTCCTGCTCCTCGCGCGCGCCGCCACCGCCACCGGCGACCAGCCCCGGGCGCTGCGGCTGATCACGTGGGGCGTGCTGGCCATCCTGCTCGCGGACGAGCTGTTCCTCCTGGCCCCGGGCTGGCCGGCGCTGGACGACCGGGTGCACCTGATCGACACCCTGTGGCTGCTCGGGTACGTGCTCCTGGCCTGCGCCGCCCGGCACGCGTCCGCGGGTCGCGCCGCGCCCCCGCGCGCCGACGGCGACCTCAGCACCGGCCACCTCGTGCTGCTGGGCGCGTCGGTGTGCGTGCTGCCGGGGACGCTGGCGGTGGAGGCGTTCCGGGGCGGCCCGGTGCACCTGGCCGAGGTGTGCACCGCCGCCACGGTCGTGATCGCCGCGTTCCTGCTGCGGTTCGGCGGGCTGCTCCGGGCCATGCGGCGCCAGCACCGGCACCTGCAGCACCTCGCCGTGACGGACCCGCTGACCGGCCTCGCGAACGCGGGCGGGCTGGCGCGCCGGCTGGCGGCGGCGCCGGCCGACGCGCCGGCGGGCACCGTCCCCGCGGTGCTGCTGGTGGCGCTCGACGGCTACCGCGACGTCACGCAGACGCTCGGGCACGCCGTCGCGGACGACCTGCTCCTCGCGGTGGGTGCCGTCGTCGGCCGCGAGGCGGAGGAGGGCGGGACCCCGGCGCGCCTCGCGCGCGACGTGTTCGCCGTCGGGATCGACGTCGCCGACCCGGCGGAGGCGGAGCGCGCGGCGACCCGCCTCGTCGACCGGCTGACCCCGCCGCTGCCGGTCGGCGGGCTGGACCTCACCGTGCAGCCGCTCGTCGGCGTGGCGGTGGCGTCCGGACGCCCGGCCGCCGCCGACGCGCTCGTCACCCGCGCGGACGCCGCCCTGACCGCCGCGCGCGGTGGTGACGCGCGGGTGGCCGTCGACGCGGGCACCCCGGCCCTGCCGGCGCAGCGGGCCGAGGGCGGGCCCGCGGCTGCTCCGGCGCCGTGCGCCGCGTCGCTGCTCCGCCGGCTCCCGGCGGCCGCCGCCCGCGGCGAGCTCGTGGTGCACTTCCAGCCGCTGGTCGCCGTCGCGGGCGGTCGCGTCGAGGGCGCGGAGGCCCTGGTGCGCTGGCAGCACCCCGAGCACGGCTTCCTGGGCCCGGACGCGTTCGTGCCCGCGGCCGAGCGGACCGGCCTGGTCCGCCCCGTCACGCTGCACGTGCTCGACGTCGCCCTGGCGCAGTGCGCCCGGTGGCACGCGGCGGGCGCCGGGTCGTTCGCCGTGTCCGTCAACGTCTCCGCGCACGACCTGGACGACCCCCGGCTGGTGGGCGACGTGCGGGCGGCGCTGGACCGGCACGGCCTGCCCGCGGACGCGCTGGGCCTCGAGGTCACCGAGACGATGGCGATGCGCGACGCCGCGCTGGCCGGGCGGACCCTCCGGGCGCTCGCGGACCTCGGCGTCGTGCTCGCGGTGGACGACTACGGCGTGGGCTACGGCTCGCTCGACTACCTGCGCCGGCTGCCGTTCACCGTGCTCAAGGTCGACCGGGCGTTCGTGGCGCCCGCCGCCGACGACCGGGTGTGCGCCGAGATCCTCCGCTCGACGGTCGACCTCGGGCACGCGCTCGGCATGCAGGTGGTCGCGGAGGGCGTCGAGGACGAGCGCACGCTCGCGCTGCTCCGGGGGCTGGGGTGCGACGCCGCGCAGGGCTGGGCGCTCGGCCGGCCCGGCCCGGCGGCGGCGCTCGACGCGCGCCTGGGCGCCGGGACGCCTGTCAATTAGTAGATCCTTCAAGTATTGTCTCCGGACCGACCGGCCCGCGGGCCGCGCCGACCGACCGGAGGAGTACCCCATGCCCGACCGCCGTCCCACCGCGGCCGAGCGCCAGGCCCGCCTGGCCGCCGTCCGAGCCGAGCAGCGCAAGAAGGAGCGCGGCCGCGCCGTCTGGATCGGCTCGATCGCCGGCGTCCTCGTCCTCGCCCTCGTCGGCGTCAGCGCCTGGGTGATCGTCGACGCCGGCCGCGACAAGGCCGCCCTCGAGGCGCAGGCGGACGCCGACATCGAGGGCGTCGAGGCGTTCGACGGCCTCACGTTCAACCACGTGACGACCGCCGTCGACTACCCGCAGTCCCCGCCCGCCGGCGGGGACCACAACGCCGCGTGGCTGAACTGCGGCGTGTACACCGAGCCGGTGCCGGACGAGAACGCGGTGCACTCGCTCGAGCACGGCGCCGTCTGGATCACCTACGACCCTGCACTGCCCGCCGCGGACGTGGCGACGCTCCAGGCGTTCGCCGAGAACCAGTCCTACGTGCTGGTGTCCCCGTACGAGGGCCTCGACTCCCCGGTCGCCGTGAGCGCGTGGGGCTACCAGCTCAAGGTCGACTCGGTCGACGACGAGCGGCTGCCGGTCTTCATCCAGAAGTACCTGCTCAACCCGGAGCTCGCCGAGGTCGGCGCGCCGTGCTCGAGCGGCGTGGGCACCCCGGCGTGACGTCGGAGGACCTGCGCACCGACGCGCCCGTGGCGCCGGAGCCCGCACCCGCGGGCCGGGGTCACGGGCGCGTGGTGCTCGCCGTCGTGGCCGTCGCCGCGCTGGTGCTCGGCGCGCTCGCCGGGGGGCTGCTCGCGCGCCAGCCGGCGCTGACCGCCGCGCCGGAGGGCTCGGTCGACGCCGGGTTCGCCCGGGACATGCAGGCGCACCACGCGCAGGCGGTGGACCTCGCCGTGCTCGTCCGGGACCGCAGCACCGACGAGGAGGTGCGGACCGTCGCGCTCGACATCCTGCTCACCCAGCAGAACCAGATCGGCCAGATGGCCGGCTGGCTGTCCACGTGGGGGCTGCCCGCCGCGGCCTCCGACGCGCCGATGGCGTGGATGACGGGCGGGGAGCACGGGCACGGGGCGTCCGCGACCGAGTCCGCCGGCTACGCCGCGATGCCCGGCTGGGTGTCCCGCGAGGACCTCGCCCGGCTCACCGCGGCGACCGGCGCCGAGGCGGACCGGCTGTTCCTGCAGCTGATGATCCCGCACCACCAGGGCGGCGTGGAGATGGCCGAGTACGCCGTCGAGCACGCGCAGCGCCCGCAGGTGGTGGCGCTGGCGCAGAACATCGTGACGTCCCAGGAGCGCGAGCTGACCGCGCTGCAGGACATGCTGGACGCCCGGGGCGGCCCGGTGTCCTGACCGGCGCCGCGGGCGCGGGCGTCCGCGGCCGCTAGTCCCGCGCGCGCAGCTCCAGGCTGATCTGGTCCGCGTCCAGCACCCGCAGCGCCTCGGTCAGCGCGCCCGAGCTCGCGGTGCCCAGGTCGCGGACCTTCAGCAGCGCCTCCCGCTGCGCGTCCAGCACCGCCAGCCGCAGCTCGCGCACCTGGGCCGCGGCGGACGCGCGGTCCTCGGCCTCCTCGTCCTCGTCGAGCTCGCCGCCCTGCCGCTCGGCGATCCGCCGGGCCTTCTCCAGGACCACCGCGTCGTACGGGGTGCCGTCCGGCCGGCGCAGGTCGGGGTCGCCGAGCAGGGCCGCGGCCGCCACCGCCATCTCCCCCGCGAGCCGGTCCACCTCCGCCCGGTCGTCCGTGCCGTCGCGGCCCAGGCCGAGCCGGCGCACCAGCCAGCCGAGCGTGCCGCCCTGCACGAGCAGGGTGCCGGCCGCCACGACGAACGCGACGAGCACGAGCAGCGCGCGGTGCGGGGTGTCCCGCGGCAGCGACTGCGCGGCGGCGAGGGTGACGACGCCGCGCATCCCGGCCCACACCAGGACGGCGCCCTCGCGCGGGCCGAGGTGCTCGGCCTGCAGGTAGTCGATGTCGGCGATCCGGCGGGTGATCCGGTAGCGCAGCCGGACGCCGCGGGCCTCGGGCGCGTCGTCCCGGCCGAGGCGCGGGCGGCGGCGCCCGAGCACCCGGCGCACCTTCGCCGCGTCGACGGGCGCGGTGGTCGCGCGCGGCGCGGCCCCCGCGGGCGGCGCGCCCGGGATCCGGCGCTCGGCCAGGTCCTCCCGCGTCAGGGTGGCGAGCGAGTCGGCGCGGTCGTTGAGCGCGCTGAGGTAGCCGCGCACGGTGACGCCCCGGCGCGCGCGCCGGGACAGCCGCGACAGCAGGTAGGCGACGTACCCGGTGCGCACCACCAGCACCACCACGGCCGAGAGCGCGCCGAGGCCGACGGCGTACCAGAGGTGGCCGTGGTCCGCCTGCACCTCCGCGACGAGGCCGTACAGCTCGAGCCCCATGACCAGGAACACCGCTCCCTCGAGCAGCAGCTCGAGCGTGCGCCAGTTGGCCGCCTCGGCGATCCGGTCCTGCGGCCGCAGCCGGACGCTCCCGGACCCCGCGACGAGCCCGGCGCTGACCGTGGCGACGAGGCCGGACGCGTTCAGGTGCTCCGCCGGGATGTAGGCGACGAACGGGACGATGAACGAGATCGCCGTCGTCAGGTGCGGGTCGGCGACCCGGGTGCGCACCCACAGGCTGACCTTGCCGACCAGCCCGCCGATCACGACGGCCACGACCACCGCGTAGACGAAGTCGGTCGCCACCTCCCACAGGGTCACCGACGCGGCCGTCGCCGCCACCGCGGAGCGCAGCAGCACCAGGGCGGAGGCGTCGTTCAGCAGGCTCTCGCCCTCCAGCACCGTGACGATGCGGGGGCTCACCCCGGACTTCCGGACGATCGAGGTCGCCACTGCGTCGGTCGGGCTGAGGACCGCGCCCAGTGCGATGCCGGTCGCGAGCGTGACGTCGGGGATCAGCCAGGAGAAGATCACACCCAGCACCACCGACGTCGCCACCACGAGCAGCACCGACAGGCCGCTGATCGCCGTGAGGTCGCGCCGGAAGTCCATCGTCGGCACCGAGACCGAGGTCGCGTAGAGCAGGGGCGGCAGCACCACCCCGAGGATCCACTCCGGCTCGATCTCGACCGCCGGCACCACCGGGAGCAGGCTGATCACGACGCCGAGCGCGACGAGCAGCAGCGGGGCCGACACCCCCACCCGCGGGGCCAGGGCGGTGACGGTGACCACCGCGACGGCACCGATCACCCCGATCAGCAGCAGGTCCATGCGCTCCGCCCCTCCGTGGCCGCCCGCCGCGCGCTCAGCCGGCGGACCCCGCGGCCACGGCGGCCGGGTCCGCGTCCCGCACGAGGCCGCGGTAGTGCTCGATCTTCTCCGCGAGGTGCTCCTGCTGGTGCAGCAGCAGCTCGATGGTCGAGGCTACGTGCTCGGCGTGGGCCTCCAGCAGCGCGAGCCGCTCGGGCACGGTCGCGTCGGCGCCCGGGCCGGTCGCCAGGGCGAGCCCCGCGTACCGGCGCATCGCGGCGATCGGCATGCCGGTGTCCCGCAGGCAGCGGAGCACGCCGAGCCAGTCCAGGTCGGCGTCGTCGTACAGCCGCCGGCCCGCGGCGTCACGCCGGACGTCACGGACCAGGCCGATCTTCTCGTAGTAGCGGAGCGTGTCGAGGCTGAAGCCGGAGCGCCGGGCGGCGTCGGCCGGGGCGTAGGTGGTCACGGTCGCCAGTGTGGCGCGGCCCGGGCGGGCACGGGGCGGGTTCGGCGCCGGGCCTTGCGCTGGAGCGCGCTCCAGCCGCCACGCTGGCGCGCATGACGACGACCGCGCCCGCGACCGGGCCCCGCGCCTCCGACGACACCCCGACCCCCGTCCCGCCGATCGCGCTCGGCGCGATGCTGTTCGGCACCCGGCACGACGACGCCGAGTCCTTCGACCTCCTCGACGCGTACGTCGAGGCCGGCGGCGTGTGGATCGACACCGCCGACTGCTACGCGTTCTGGGCCGACGACTCCGGCCGCGGCGGCCAGAGCGAGCCCGTGCTCGGCCGCTGGCTCGCCGCCCGGCCCGGGATGCGGGACCGGGTGCGGATCGCGACCAAGGTCGGCTGCGAACCACTGCGGCCCGGCTCGTTCCCGGAGCGCACGACGGGCCTCGGCGCCGACGTCGTGCGGTCCGTGGCGCGGCAGAGCCTGGACCGGATGGGAATCGACCGCATCGACCTGTTTTGGGCGCACCGCGACGACCGGTCGACGCCGCTGCCCGAGATCGTCGACGGGTTCGGCGGGCTGGTCGCGGACGGTGTGGTGGGCGCGTGGGGGTTCTCCAACACGGCACTGTGGCGGGCCGAGCGCGCCGCCGGGCTCGCCCGCGCGCGGGGCCTCGCGGAGCCGACCGGGCTGCAGCTGCGCTACTCCTACCTGCAGCCCCGCCCGATGGTCCGGGACCACGAGCACGACCACCGGTTCGGCTGGATCACCGACGAGGTCCTCGACTACGCGGAGGCGAACCCGACCGTCGGCCTGTGGGCGTACAGCCCGCTGATGTCGGGCGCGTACGAGCGCGCGGACCGGCCCGTCCCCGAGGGCTTCGACCACCCGGGGACCGCGCGGCGGCTCGCGGTGCTGGCGGCGGTCGCCGCGGAGCTGGGCGTCAGCCGCAGCGAGGTGGTGCTCGCGTGGCTCGCGGGCGGGACGCCGCGCGTCAGCCCGGTGGCGGGAGCGAGCAGCCTCGCGCAGCTGGGCACAGCCATGGCCGGCGTGCGGCTGGTGCTGCCGGCCGAGGCCCGGGAGCGGCTCGACGCGGCCTGGTGAGCGCGCGCCGGGCGCGGGTCGGGCGGGTGCGGGAACGGTAATGAGACTGAGTATCAGTTGTGTTAGCGTGACCGCGCTGATCATCCGACCCGCGACCGGAGAGGAGACGGCGGCGAGGGCACCCGTGCGCCCGCACGGGCCCCGCGACCGCCGGCCCCCCACATGACCCTTTCGACCCGCACCCGCCCCCGACTCGCCGGGGCGCTCGGCCTCGGCGTGGCCGCCGCGCTGCTCGCCGCCTGCGGCCAGACCGCCGACCCCGCCGCGGCGCCGTCCGCGACCACCGAGGAGCCGGCCGCCCCCGCCGCCACCGAGGTCGCCACCGCGAAGCCCCGCCTCGCGCTCACCTACGACGGCGGCATCCAGGTGCTCGACGCCGACTCGCTCGAGGTCGTCTCCGACATCGAGCTGGCGGGCTTCAACCGGCTGAACCCGGCCGGCGACGAGCGGCACGTCCTCGTGTCCACCACCGGCGGCTTCCAGGTGCTCGACGCCGGCACCTGGACCGAGCCGCACGGCGACCACACCCACTCGTTCACCAGCGACCCGGTGCTCACCGACGTGCTGTGGTCCGCCGAGAAGCCCGGCCACGCCGTCCGGCACGAGGGCCGCACCGCCCTGTTCGACGACGGCACCGGCCAGGTCACCGTCGTCGACTCCGACGCGCTCGCCGACCCGGACGCCACGACCCGCGAGTACACCACCCCGTCCGCGCACCACGGCGTCGCGGTCGAGCTCACCGACGGCACCCTCGTCGTGTCCGAGGGCGACGAGGACGCGCGCACCGGCGTGCGGGTGCTCGACGCGGAGAACACCGAGATCGCCGCGATCGACACCTGCCCCGGCGTGCACGGCGAGGCGGTCGCCGCCGACGAGGCCGTCGTCATCGGCTGCGAGGACGGCGCCGTGGTCTGGGCCGGCGGCGCGCTGACCAAGGTCACCGCCCCCGACGCCTACGGCCGCATCGGCAACCAGGCGGGCTCCGAGGCCTCCCCGTACGTGCTCGGCGACTACAAGTCCGACCCGGACGCCGACCTGGAGCGCCCGACCCGGGTCTCGCTGATCGACACCCGCGACGCGTCGATCCGCCTGGTCGACCTGCCGGCCTCCTACACGTTCCGCTCGCTCGCCCGCGGCGACGCCGGCGAGGCCCTGGTGCTCGGCACCGACGGCGCGCTGCACGTCATCGACCCGGAGTCCGGCACCGTCGTGCGGTCCGTCCCGGTGATCGACGCCTGGGAGGAGCCCGAGGAGTGGCAGCAGCCGCGCCCGGCGATCACGGTCCTGGACGGCTCGGCGTACATCACCGAACCCGCCACGAACTCGGTGCACGCGGTCGACGTCGAGACCGGCGAGGTCTGGCTGTCGGCCGAGCTCGAGGTGACGCCGAACGAGATCGCGGGCGTCTCGGGCGCCGCGGCGGAGCACGGCCACGCCGACGACGACCACGCGCACGAGGACGAGCACGACCACGCGCACGACGAGGAGACCACCCAGGGCTGACCCCTGGCCCACCCCTCGCACCCCCGGAGTGGAGCGTGCTGCCCGGACACGCCGCGCGTGCCGGGCAGGACGCTCCACTCCCGCGCACCCCCGACCCGGAAGGACCCCCGTGGCCCGCAGCACGACCTGCCCTCGCACCGCGCACCCCCGCTCCACCCGCGCCCTCGCGGCCGCGGCCGCCGTCGCCGCCGCGACCGCCCTCGCCGCCTGCTCCCCCGCCGACGCCGACGACCGGCACGACGTCGTCGCCGCGTTCTACCCGCTGCAGTTCGTCGCCGAGCGGGTGGGCGGCGCCCACGTCGCCGTCACCTCGCTGACCCCGCCCGGCGGCGAGTCGCACGACCTGGAGCTGTCGCCCAGCGCGGTGTCGGGCCTGGGCGCCGCCGACCTCGTCGTCTACCTGTCGGGGTTCCAGGCGGCGACCGACGCGGCCGTGGCCGCCACCTCCCCCGCGCGCGTCGTCGACGCCGCCGAGGCCGCCGGGCTCGAGGTCGCGCCGGACGGGGTCGCACCCGGCGCCGGCGACAGCCTGGACCCGCACTTCTGGCTCGACCCGACCCGGCTCGCGGACGTGGCGCACCAGGTCGCGGACGCGCTCGCGGACGTCGACCCGGCGCACGCGGACGACTTCGCGGCCGCGGCCGACGCGCTCGTCGCCGACCTGCACGCCCTGGACACCGAGCTCGCCGAGGGCCTCGCCGCCTGCCGGGGCGCCACGCTCGTCGCCTCGCACGAGGCGTTCGGCTACCTGGCGCAGCGGTACGGGCTGCACCAGGTCGGGCTGAGCGGCGTCGACCCCGAGGTCGAGCCGTCCCCGGCCCGCCTCCGCGACGTCGCCGCGACCGTCGGGGCCGAGGGCGTGCGGACGCTGTTCTTCGAGACCCTGACCAGCCCCAAGGTCACGCAGACGCTCGCCGACGACCTCGGGGTCGCGACGGCCGTGCTCGACCCGCTGGAGGGGCTGGCCGAGGACGACGCGCGCGACTACCTCGACGTCATGCGGGACAACCTGGCGGCGCTGGCGGGCGGGCTGACCTGCGGCGCGTGAGCCCGAACGCGACGGGCCACCCCGCGTCCAGTGGAAGGGGGGGGGGGGGGGGGGGGGGGGGGGGGGGGGGGGGGGGGGGGGGGGGGGGGGGGGGGGGGGGGGGTAGGGGGGGGGGGGGGGG
>NZ_JBYTEP010000036.1:0-45089 GCF_058792015.1 Cellulomonas sp. EB106-03-03-XG116 | reverse complement strand
CCCCCCCCCCCCCCCCCCCCCCCCCCCCCCCCCCCCCCCCCCCCCCCCCCCCCCCCCCCCCCCCCCCCCCCCCACCGACCGATCCGGAGGAAGGGCCATGTCGACCGACGTCGTCCCGGCACCCCAGGCCGCCCGCGCCGCTGGCGCACCCCGCCCGCGCTCCACCCGGCGCCGGGCCCGCGCCGCGACCCCCTGGCTGTTCGCGTCGCCCGCGATCGCGTTCTTCGCCGCGTTCCTGATCATCCCGATCGGGTACGCGCTGTACCTGAGCTTCCGCGGCTACCGGGTCTCCGGCGGCGCGTTCGGGCGCCGCGAGGAGACGTTCGTCGGGCTGGAGAACTACGCGACCGCGCTGTCCGACCCGGAGTTCGTCGCGGGCCTCGGGCGCTCGCTGGTCTACGGGGCCATCGCGGTGCCGAGCGTGCTCGGCCTCGCCCTGCTGTTCGCGCTGCTGCTCGACCACCCGCGCGTGCCGGGGCGCAGCTTCGCGCGGACGGCGATCTTCCTGCCGTACGCGGTGCCCGGGGTGATCGCCAGCCTGCTGTGGGGGTTCCTGTACCTGCCCAGCACGAGCCCGGTCAGCTACGTGGCGCGCGAGCTCGGCGGCAGCTCGGTCGACTTCTTCGGCTACCCGGCGCTGTACTTCGCGCTGGCCAACATCGCCCTGTGGTCGGGGGTCGGCTTCAACATGATCATCATCTACACGTCGCTGCGCTCGGTGCCGACGGAGATCTACGAGGCGGCCCGGATCGACGGCGCCTCCGAGCGGCAGATCGCGCTGCGCATCAAGATCCCGCTCGTGACGCCCGCGCTGGTGCTCACCGGCCTGTTCTCCGTGATCGGGACGCTCCAGCTGTACAGCGAGCCCGCCACCCTGCGCCCGATGTCGAACACCATCTCCTCGACGTGGGTGCCGCTCATGAAGATCTACCAAGAGGCGTTCATGAACGACAACCTCGGGGGCGCGGCCGCGGCGTCGGTCGTCCTGGCCCTGGGCATCCTGGCCCTGTCCCTGCTGCTCCTCCGGTTCTTCCAGCGCCGCACGTTCGGGGGTGCCGCGTGACCGCCGTCGACACCCGGCCCCCGGCCGTCGTCCGCACCGGCGACCGCAGCCCGCGCCGGGCACCGCGGCGGCACCGCCGCCCCCGCCTCGCGACCGCCGTCCTCATGCTCGGCGCGGTCTACACCCTGCTGCCCGTGGCGTGGGTGCTGATCGCGACGTCCAAGAGCCCGCGCGAGCTGTTCACCACGTTCTCGTTCGCGCCCGGCACCGGTCTGCTGGACAACCTCGCGAACCTCAGCGCCTACGGCGGTGGCCAGTTCTGGCTCTGGGGCATGAACTCCGCCCTGTACGCCGGCGTGGGCGCGATCGTGTCCACGCTGGTGTCCGCCATGGCCGGCTACGCGCTCGCGAAGTTCCGGTTCCGGGGCCGCGAGCTGCTGTTCTCCGGCATCCTCGCCGGCGTCCTGGTGCCCGGCATCGTGCTGGCCGTCCCGCAGTACCTGCTGATGGCCCAGCTCGGCCTGGCCGGCACGCGGTGGTCGGTGCTGCTGCCGGTGATCATCAACCCGTTCGGGATCTTCCTGTGCCGGGTGTTCGCGGCCGCGGCCGTCCCCGACGACACGATCGAGGCCGCCCGCCTGGACGGCGCCGGCGAGCTGCGCGTGTTCGGCGCGATCGCGCTGCCGATGATGACCCAGGGGCTGGTCACGGTGTTCCTGCTCCAGTTCGTCGGGATCTGGAACAACTTCCTGCTGCCGTTCATCATGCTGTCCGACCAGGACAAGTACCCGATCACCCTCGGCCTCTACACGTTCCTGTCCAAGGGTGCGGGGGACACCGACCTGTACCCGCTGATCATCGCGGGCTCCGCCGTGTCGGTGATCCCGCTGATCGCGCTCGTGCTCCTGCTGCAGCGGTTCTGGCGGGCGGACCTGCTGGCCGGCGGGCTCAAGGGGTGAGGCCCGGGCTCGGCGCGCTGACCGATCGGCACGGGCTGCTCTACGGCGGCGACTACAACCCCGAGCAGTGGCCCGAGGCGGTGTGGGCGGAGGACGTCGCCCTGATGCGCGAGGTCGGGGTCACCCTGGTGACCGTCGGGGTGTTCTCCTGGGGCACGCTCGAGCCGGAGCCGGGCCGGTTCGAGACGGGCTGGATCGACCGGGTGCTCGACCTGCTCGCCGGGGCCGGGATCGCCGTCGACCTGGCGACGCCCACCGCGTCGGCTCCGCCGTGGCTCGCGCTCGACCACCCGGAGACGTCCTCGGTCGACGCCTCCGGGGTGCGGATGAGCCCGGGCTCCCGGAACCACTTCTGCCCGACCTCCCCGGTGTTCCGCGAGCACGCGCTCCGCGTGGTCCAGGTGCTGGCGGACCGGTACGCCGGTCACCCGGCGCTCGCGATGTGGCACGTCGGCAACGAGCTCGGCCAGCGGTGCTGCTGCGACCTGTGCGCGGCGGCGTTCCGGGACTGGCTGCGCGCGCGGTACGGCACGCTCGACGAGCTCAACCGCGCGTGGGGCACCGCGTTCTGGAGCCAGCACTACGCGCGCTGGGCCGAGATCGTGCCGCCGCGCGCCGCGCCGTACCTGCACAACCCGGCGCAGGACCTGGACTTCCGCCGGTTCACCTCGGACCAGCTGCGGGACCTGTACCGCGTCCAGGCGGAGGTCCTCCGGGCGGCCACGCCCGACGTCCCGGTGACGACGAACTTCATGGGCTTCTTCCGCGGCGTCGACTACCGGTCCTGGCGCGACGACGTCGACGTGGTCGCGGACGACTGGTACGGCGACCCGGCCGACCCGCGCAGCCCGGCGCGCGCCGCGCTCACGCACGACCTCATGCGCTCGCTCGGCGGCGGGCGGCCGTGGGTGCTGATGGAGCAGGCGACGAGCGCCGTGAACTGGCGGCCGCACAACCTGCCGAAGCCGGAGGGCGCGCTGCTCGTCGACTCGCTGCGGGCGGTCGCGCACGGCGCCGACGCGGTCTGCTACTTCCAGTGGCGCGCCTCCGCCGCGGGCGCCGAGCGGTTCCACTCCGCGATGCTGCCGCACGCCGGCCCGGACACCGACCTGCACCGGGCCGTCCGCGCGCAGGGCGCCGTGCTGCGCCGGCTGCGCCGGGTCGTGGGCACCCGGGTCGACGCCCGGGCCGCGCTGGTCTTCGACTGGTCGTCCTGGTGGGCGGGCGAGGGACCGGGCCTGCCCAGCGACCGCCTGCGCCCGGTCGACCAGCTGCTCGCCTGGTACGAGCCGCTGTGGCGCGCCGGGATCGCCGTGGACGTGGTGCACCCCGGCGACGACCTCGACGGCTACGACCTGGTCGCGGTGCCGGGCCTGTACCTGGTCTCGGACGCCGACGCGGCGAACGTGGCCCGGGTGCCGGAGCGGGGCGGCGCGCTCGTCGTCGGGCCGTTCAGCGGCGTCGCCGACGAGGAGGGCCGGGTCCGCGGCGGGCGGTTCCCGGTGCCGTGGACGGCGACGCTCGGGATGTCGGGGGAGGAGCACCGGCCGCTGCCCGACGGGGGCGTCCGGGTCGACTCCGACCTCGTGGGCGCGTTCACGGCCGTCGACTGGTCGGAGCGGGTGCGCGTCGAGGGCGACGACGTCGAGGTGCTCGCGACCTACCGGGGCGCCGGGCTCGACGGGCGCCCGGCCGTCACGCGCCGCGCGCACCCGGGCGGCGGCAGCGCGACGTCCGTCACGACCGTGCCGCCCGCGGACGCGCTGTCCCGGCTGCTGCTCGACGCGGCGGCGCGCGCCGGGCTCGACCCCGTCCCGTCCCCCGACGGGGTCGAGGTCGCCCGGCGCGGGGACGTCCTGTTCGTGCTGAACCACGGGCCCGACGCGCGCACGGTGCCGGTTCCCGCCGCGGCAGTCGACCTGGTGACGGGCCGGGAGGTGGCCGGGCCGCTCGTGCTCGGGGCGCGCTCGGCGGCGGCGCTGGTCGCGTCGGGCGGCAATACCTCCCACCCGGTCGGGAAGAAGAGGTAGCCTCGCACTACCTAGTAAGCGGTAGGTAGTGCCTCGCACCGGCGCGCGCCCCTGCCGCGACCCGGGGCCGCCGTGGTCCCCGCGGACGACGAAGTGGAGTGTGCGATGCGCATCGCGAGCTGGACCAGCACCACCGAGCACGAGCGCTGGACCGACCTCGGGGGCGTCGAGCCCGCCGCGGTCGACCGGATCCCGGACGTGTTCGTGCAGCTGGACGACGAGCGCCAGGAGATCGAGGGCTTCGGCGCCACGTTCAACGAGCTCGGCTGGACCTCGCTGGCCCACCTGACCGACGACCAGCGGGCCGAGATCTTCCGCGAGATGTACGCACCCGGCGTCGGCGGCAACTTCACCATCGGGCGCATGCCGATCGGAGCGAACGACTTCGCCCGCGACTACTACTCCTACGACGACGTGCCGGGCGACTTCGACCTCGAGCACTTCAGCATCGCGAACGACCACGAGACGCTCGTCCCCTACATCCGCGCGGCGCTGGCGCACCAGGGGTCGCTGAAGCTGTGGGCGTCGCCGTGGGTGCCGCCGCAGTGGCTGAAGACCAACGGGCACTACGCGTCGGTGCAGCCGTGGATCAACGGCGTCGAGAACGGCCTGCGCCCCGACCAGGTCCAGGCCGAGGGCACCGACTCGTTCACCCAGGACGAGCGGCACCTCGCGACCTACGCGGCGTACTTCGGCAAGTTCGTCGACGCGTACCGCGAGCTCGGCATCGAGATCGGCATGGTCATGCCGCAGAACGAGTTCAACTCCGCCCAGCCGTACCCGAGCTGCACCTGGACGCCGGCCGGCCTCGCGGCGTTCCTCCGGCACCTCGGCCCCGAGATGCGCGAGCGCGGCGTCGAGGTGTTCCTCGGCACCGTCGAGCGCCCGAACGAGGCCCTGGTCGACGAGGTGCTGGCGGACCCGGACGCCGCCGCGGCCGTCACCGGCATCGGCGTGCAGTGGCACGGCAAGTCGATCGTGCCGTTCCTGAAGAAGGACCACCCCGACCTGAGGCTCTACCAGACCGAGCAGGAGTGCGGCGACGGCAAGAACGACTGGCGGTACGCCCGCTACGCGTGGCGCCTGATGCGCGACTTCCTCAACAACGGCGCGAACGCCTACCAGTACTGGAACCTGTCGCTGGAGCGCGGCGGCGTGAGCCGCTGGGGCTGGTCGCAGAACTCGCTCGTCGTGGTCGACCCCGAGGCGCGCACGTTCGAGTACACGCACGAGTACCACGTGCTCAAGCACGTCAGCCACTTCGTGCAGCCGGGCGCCCGCCTGGTGCCGACGCTGAGCTACGCCGGCTACGAGAACCAGGTCGCCTTCCGCAACCCCGACGGCTCGCTCGTCGTCGTGATGCAGAACGACACCTCCGAGGAGATGCCGGTCTCGGTGCTCGTCGGCGACCAGGTCGTCTCGCCCGTGCTGCCGGCCGACTCCCTCAACACGTTCGTCCTGGAGGTCTGAGGCGCCCGGGCACCCGGGTCGGCGGACGCACTGGCGCGTCGGCCCGGGTGCCCCGAGAGTGGTCGCATGAGCGTCGTGAACCCGCCTCGCGACCTGCGCGAGTACATCGAGTTCCTCCGGGACAGCGGCTACACCGTCCGGGACGGCCACACGCCGGACCCGGACCTCATCGACCCGCAGGGCAACCCGGTCTACACCTGGCAGGAGGGGTACCCGTACCCCGACCTGATGGACCGCGACGCGTACGAGCTCGAGAAGTACCGCCTCCAGGTCGAGCTGCTGAAGTTCCAGTACTGGCTCGAGGACAACGACAAGCGGGCCATCGTCCTGTTCGAGGGCCGCGACGCCGCCGGCAAGGGCGGCACGATCAAGCGGTTCACCGAGCACCTGAACCCGCGGACCTCGCGGGTGGTCGCGCTGTCGAAGCCGAGCGACCGCGAGCGCGGCCAGTGGTACTTCCAGCGCTACGTGCAGCACCTGCCGACGGCCGGCGAGATCGTCATGTTCGACCGGTCCTGGTACAACCGCGCCGGCGTCGAGCGGGTCATGGGGTTCTGCACCGAGGACGAGTACCAGGCGTTCATGGGGCAGGCGCCCGTCTTCGAGAAGATGCTCGTCGACTCCGGCATCCACGTGACCAAGCTGTGGTTCTCGGTGTCCCGCAAGGAGCAGCGCACCCGGTTCGCGATCCGCCAGCTCGACCCGGTCCGCCGGTGGAAGCTGTCGCCGATGGACCTCGCCTCCCTGGACAAGTGGGAGGAGTACACCGAGGCCAAGGAGGAGATGTTCCGCCGCACCGACAAGCGGCACGCGCGGTGGACGATCATCCGCTCCAACGACAAGAAGCGGGCGCGCATCAACGCGATGCGGTTCTTCCTCGGCCAGTTCGACTACGAGGGCAAGGACCCGGAGGTCGTCGGGCGGCCGGACCCGCTGCTCGTCATCCGCAGCAAGAACGAGCCGGCGGACGAGTAGCCGCCCCTTGCCCCGGGGTGGTGACGACCGCGATGCTGGCGCGATGGCCGGCGAACGGACCTACGCGATCCTGCCCTGCCCCGACGTCGACGCGGCGGTCGCGTTCTACGAGGCGCTCGGCTTCCACCCCACGTACCGGCAGCGGCGGCCGTACCCGACCGCCGTCGTGCGGTTCGAGGACATCCACATCCACCTCGCGGGCGTCGACGGCTTCGACCCCGCGGCGTCGTACGCGAGCGTGATCGTCGTCGTCCCGGACGCGGAGGCGCTCTACCAGCAGTTCGCCGCCGGGCTGCGGGCGCACCTCGGGCGGCTGCCCGTCGCGGGCGTCCCGCGCCTGCTGCGTCCGCGGCGCAAGCAGGGCACGACCACCGGGTTCACGGTGGTGGACGTCGGCGGGAACTGGCTCCGGTTCTACCGCGAGGCCGACGTCGGGACGCCCGAGCCCGCCGCCTCCGGGCTGGCGCGGGCCGTCGAGGTCGCGGCGCGGCAGGGCGACGCGCGGGGCGACGACGCGCAGGCGCTGGTCGCGCTCGACGCCGGGCTGACCCGGCACCCCGACGCGCCCGCCGACGACCGGGCCCGGGCGCTGGCGTACCGCGCCGAGCTGCTGGTGCGGCTCGGGCGGGTCTCGGACGCGGCGGCGGCGCTGGCCGAGGCGCTGCCGTTCACCGCCGCGCAGACGGACGCCGTCGCGCCGGACCTCGCGCACGCGCGCGAGGTCGTGGCCGGCGCGGCGGGGTGACGCGGGGTCGTCAGAACCGGAACGGGATCGGGATGCCGCCGCAGCAGCACACCCCGCGCACGTCCGACTGCGCCAGCATCCCCGCGGCCTGGTAGCACGCGACGAACCGGGCCACGGTCGGCCGGGCGCCGCGCAGCACGCCGCGGGCCACCACCGTGCGGCGGATCTCCTCCGAGCAGGACGTCCCGCCGTGCGCGACGCGGTGTGCGCACGCGTAGCCCTTCCGGGGCGAGATGCGGCGCTGGTAGACCCGGATCAGGCGGTCGGCGGCGACGGCGGCGAGGCTCATCGCGTCACGGTAGGCGTGGGCGCCGGGGGCGGCGACCGGTCAGCGCAGTGTCTGCGTCAGCACCGACCGTTCGTCGTCGTGCTCGATCGTCGCCAGCGCGCCGTTGACCAGCGCGAGGTGCGGCGGGACGTGCCCGCAGTCGACGTCCGCGAGCACGGGAACCCCGAGGTCGGCCAGGGCGAGCCGCGCGGCGTCGTGCTGCGTCAGGCCGGGGACGTCCGCGCCGCGGGTGCGCCCCAGCAGCACGGCGTTCGCGCCCGCGAAGAAGCCCGCGTACCGCAGGCCCAGCAGCCGGCGGACCACGTCGCTCGCGTCCGCGGCGGCCGCCTCCAGGTACACGATCGTGCCCTCCGGGGCGTGCGCGGCGACGAACGCCCCGACGTCGCCGTACGGGGTGCCGGCCAGGTGCGACACCGTCTCCAGGCAGCCTCCGACCAGCCGCCCGGTGACGCGCAGGTCGCCGTCGCCGTCGAGCCGGGTCCAGCCGCCGGGCGCGTCCAGCGGCTCCTCGGTCGCCTCCGGTTCGACCGCGAAGTCGGTGAACCCCGCCGACCGGTACCGCGGCGCGGCGCCCTGCACGAGCGTGGCCCCGGGCTCGGCGCGGACGACGTCCAACCAGGGCAGCATCGGCGCGGGCACCCGGAACGGCGTCTCCATCAGGTTCTGCCCGTGCAGCGTCGCGACGCCCGTCCGGAGCGTCAGCGGGAGCAGCAGCGTCGAGATGTCGGAGTAGCCCACGAACCACGTCGGGTCGGCTGCGAGGGTGTCCCAGTCGACGCGGTCGAGCAGGTCGAGCGCGATCTCGCCGCCCCAGGGCGGGACGACCGCCCGGACCGCGGGATCGGTCATCAGGTCGGCGAGCTCGGCCGCGCGTGCGTCCCGGGGCCCGCTGGCGACGCCGTCGCCGTGCACGAGCGGCCCGAGACGGACCTCGAACCCGCGCTCGGTGAGGTGTCGCACCGCGACGTCCAGCCGCCGCGCGTGCCGGACCGCGACGCCCGCGGAGGGGGACGCGACCCCGATGATGTCGCCGGGGACCAGCGGGCGCGGGTAGCGGATCATGCGCCGCAGTCTGGCAGCGCCGAGGCGGGCCCGGGGCGGTTTGCGGGTCGGCGGTCCCGGGTCCGCCGCCCCCTGGTGGCCCCGCGCGCCCGCGGCGTAGCGTCGTCGGTGCCGGAGCACCAGCCGATCGCACGAGGGGTGGAACTGCCGTGAGCATGATGATGGACATGATGAAGTCGATGCCGGCGGGCACGACGGGGATGGACATGACCGCGATGCAGCCGTGCATCGAGGCGTGCTCGGCCGCGGCGATGGCCGCGACCATGTGTGCCGACGCGGACGCCGGGGAGAACATGGCCCGATGTGCGTCCATGTGCGCGAGCACGGCGGACGTCGCGACCACGACGATGCGGATGATGATGCGGCCCGCGGGCTACGACATGTCCGCGATGTCGGCGATGATGCAGGCCTGCGTCGCCATGGGCGAGGCGTGCGCGGCGGAGTGCGAGATGCACGCGTCGATGTCCGAGCACTGCCGGATCTGCGCGCAGGCCTGCCGGGCGATGGTCGACGCCTGCCGCTCGGCCATGGCCTCGATGGCCTGACCGACCGGGTCGGACCGGCTAGACCGACGGGCGCGCGGCGTACCAGACGCCGCCCAGCGCCAGCAGCCCGGCGACCGGGTGCACCGCCACCGGCTCGCCGGGCTGCGGCGTGGCGCGCGTCGTGAGCACGCGCAGGTCGCCGTCGAGCAGGGCGACGGTCACCTGGGCGTCGCCCTGCGCGACGACGAGGCCGTCGCGCCAGGCGCTGGGGGAGGCGGTCGCGACGACCTCCTGGATGGGGAGGACGTCGACGCGGGTGTGCTGCGGCACTTCAGGCTCCTGGGGTCCGGCGTTGCGGTGCGGGTGCGCTCGCGCGCCGGGACGGACCGGGGCTGCGCGGAGGGCGGCTGCTGCGGGGTGACGCGGGGTCCGGCCGGGGCGCGCCTCAGGCGCGGGCGGGGGACCGCTGGGACGTCAGCGACACATTCGACAGCTGCACCGCACCGTCGGCACGGCGACGGACCCCGCGGGGAGCGGGGCCGCGTGGGCGTGCAGGACGGCGGACATGTCGACGAGTCTGGGCAGCCCCGCGTGACGTGTCAAGGGCGTCCGGGGACCGCCGCGCGCCCCCGCTGGTGAGGGGGTCGCGGCGCCGTCCGGGCGCGTCCGCCCCGTGGACGCGTCAGCCGGACGCGAGCGCCCGGAGGTCCGCCAGCGCGGCCCGCACGTGGTCGTCGAGGCCGCGTCCGCCGTCGCTCGCGACCCACGACTCGAAGCCGACCCGGAACGCGGCGACCGCGGCCTCGGCGGCGAGCGCGGCGACCGGCGCGGGCACCCCGCGGTCGCGCAGCGCCCCGGCCAGCGCGGCGCCGAGCGCCGCCATCTTGAGCAGCTCGCGCTCCTGGAGGCCCGGGTTGGCCGCGACGACCCCGGCGCGGGTGCGTGCGTGCTGGAACCGGTCGGCGAGGGCGTCGCAGCCCCGGACGACGCCCGCGCCGGCGGCCGCCAGCGGTCCGGCCCCCTGCGGGGCGTCCGCGACCCCGGCGACGGCCAGCCGCTCCATGGTGTGCGCGCCGTCGAACAGCACCTCGCGCTTGTCGGCGAAGTACCGGAAGTAGGTGCGCTCGGTGACGCCCGCCCGCTCGGCGATGTCCTGGACGGTCGTCTGCTCGTAGCCGCGCTCGGCGTAGAGCTCCAGCGCCGCGCGCGCCATCCGGCCCTGCGCGTCCGGCTCCCAGCGTCCCATCCCGTCAGTCTAGTGATGACAGCCGCTGACATCGGGCGTACGGTGATGACAGCGACTGACATCACGGTCGCCCCGGGTCCACCCGGGTGCTCGTCCCTGGAGGACTCCCATGCGCGTGTTCGTCACCGGTGCGTCCGGCTGGATCGGCTCGGCCGCCGTCCCCGAGCTGCTCGCCGCGGGGCACGACGTCGTCGGCCTCGCCCGGTCCGAGGCGTCCGCCGCCTCGCTCGCTTCCGCCGGCGTCGAGGTCCGCCGCGGCGACCTCGACGACCTCGGTGCGCTGCGGGCCGGCGCCGAGGACGCCGACGCCGTGCTGCACCTAGCGTTCAAGCACGACTTCAGCGACTACGCGGCGTCCGGCCGGACCGAGCGGGCGGCCGTCGAGGCGTTCGGCGACGTGCTCGCCGGCACCGGGCGGCCGCTGCTGCTCGCGTCCGGCATCGCCGGGGTCTCGCCCGGCCGGCTGCTGACCGAGGACACGGCGTCGCCGTACTCGGCCCCCGACGCGCCGCGCGGCGCGAGCGAGACCTACGCCCTCGGGCTGGCCGACCGCGGCGTCCGGCCCGTCGCGCTCCGGTTCGCGCCCACCGTGCACGGCGACGGGGACCACGGGTTCGTCGCCGAGCTGGTCCGCGTGGCCCGCGAGCGGGGTGTCGCGGGGTACGTCGGCGACGGCGCGAACCGGTGGCCCGCGGTGCACCGCGGGGACGCCGGGCGCCTGGTGGCGCTCGCCCTGGGCCGCGCCGCGGCGGCGGGCGACGTCCCGGTGGTGCACGCGGTCGGCGAGGAGGGCGTGCCCGCCCGCGACATCGCGGAGGCGATCGGCCGGGCCGTCGGCGTGCCCGCGGCGTCGATCGCTCCCGAGGACGCCGCGGCGCACTTCGGCTGGATCGGCGGGTTCTTCGCGCTGGACCTGCCCGCGTCCAGCGCGCTCACCCGCGAGCGGCTGGGGTGGCAGCCCACCGGCCCGACGCTGCTCGAGGACCTGGCGGGAGGCGCGTACGCACCGAGCCGGTGACGGAGGTCTAGGCACGCGCCGCACGGGTGGGTTCTCATGAGGGACCAGCCACCCGTGCGGCGCTCAGCGCCTGCCCGAAGGAGGACCCGCGATGGCGACCCTCGTCTCGACCCTGTTCATCTCGCTCGACGGCGTGGCCGAGATCGACCCCGCCTGGCACTTCCCGTACTTCGACGACCACATGGGCGCCGCGGTCACGGAGGACTACGCCGGCGCGGACGCGCTGCTCCTGGGCCGGGTGACGTACGACAGCTTCGCGGGCGCGTGGCCGGAGCGGGAGGCCGCGGGCGACGTCGACGCGGCGTACGCGAAGCAGCTCGGCGACACCCGCAAGCTCGTCGTGACGCGCGGCACCGCCGACCTCGGCTGGCGGAACGCGGAGCGCGTGGAGGGCGACCTGGTCGAGGCCGTCACCGCGCTGAAGGCCGAGCCCGGCGTCGGCAAGGTCGTCGTGCCGGGGTCGCTGTCGGTCGTGCGGCAGCTGCTCGCCGCCGGGCTGCTCGACGAGCTGCGGCTGCTCGTGCACCCCGTCGCCGCGCGGGGCGGGGAGCGGCTGTTCGACGAGGGGTCGCCGATCTACCCGCTCCGGCTGCTCGGGTCGGACATCTTCCCGACCGGCGTCGTCCGCCTGGTCTACGCGCCCGCCGAGCTGCCGAACGCGCACGGGTACGACGACGTGAAGGGCGACGTGCCGCTCGCCGACGAGGCCTGAGGCCGCGTCAGCCCGCCAGGGCCGCCGTCGCGGCCTCGACCGCCGCCCGGGCCTCCCGCGCGGCGGTCGTCGCCGCGATCACGGTGTCGATGTCCGCGGGGTCCACCTCGGTGGCGCGCGCGGTCGCGGCCGCGTCGAGGGCGCCCTGGAGCGCCGCGCGCGCGTCGGTGTCGCCGGTGCGCGCGCTCAGCGCCTGCTGCCCGGCGGCGACCGCGCCGTCAAGCGCGGCGACCTCGGCCTGCCGGGCCTGGTCCTCCTGCTGGACGTCGTAGGCGTAGCTGTCCTCGAAGACGGCCTGCGTGGCGTCCGCGATCGACTGCAGGTGGCCGAGCGCCGCCTCGCGCGTCTCCTCGACGGCGTCGGCCTGCTCGGCGAGCGAACCCTCCGTCGGGGCCGTGGTGTCCAGGGCCTCGGCCTCGGCGAGCACCTCCGCGAGCGCGGTCCCGAGGGAGGGGTCGAGCAGCCGGCCCTCGGCGGACGCGAGCCCCTCGTGCGAGGTGTCGATCGCCTGCTGCAGCTCGGTGGCGACGGGCGCCAGGTCGGCCAGCGCGTCGTCGAGCGCCGACCGGTCCTGCGCCTGCGAGCGCTGCGCGGAGGCGAACCAGACGCCGCCCGCGACGAGCAGCAGCACCACGACGACCGCCGCGACGGCCAGCCGGGTGCGGCGCGCGCGGCGTCCCGGCGCGGTGGTCGTGGCGGTGTTTGGCGGCGTGCTCGCGGCCATGGTCGTGCCCCCTGATCGGTCCGAGCGGTCGGTCACCGCAGCCTACCTGCGGGTTCGGCCGCGCCGGGTCCGCGCGCCCGGCCGGTCGAGCGGCCGCGGCGCAGGGCGCCGGCCGTCACTCCGGGCCGAGGGCGCTTCCCGGGGAGGGTGCGGCCGGGTCGCCCTTGAGCTCGACCAGCAGCACGTGGGTCGGCGTCGTGCCGGTGTTCTCGCCCGCGTGCTCCTGGGCGGGCAGCCACACCACGGCCCCCTCGGGCAGGACGACGTCGCGGTCGCCCTGCGACCCCGTCAGCCGCCGGCTGAACGCCGACCGCGTGATCAAGACGCTGTCCGGGTGGACGTGCGGCGTGGCCCGGTCGCCCGGGAGGTCGTCGTACGCCAGGACGCGCACGCGCGCGTTCTCGAGCACCACGCGGTAGTGGTCGGCGTTCGTCACGACGGGGTCGAGGTCCACGTCGCCCATCGTCCTCGCCGGCGTCGCAGGGGAGCGCGGTCGTGTCCCGGTTCTGGCTGTGCGCCCGCTGTGCCTGGCAGGATGGGCTCCGTGACCTGCCGAGACGCCGCCCTCCGCGCCCCCGCGCGCCGGGAGGTCCGGTGCTGACCGGCGCCGCGGACGTGGTGCTGGAGCTCGTGCTGCGGGTGACGGCCGCGCTGCTCGGGCACGTCCTGCACGGCCGGGACCCGGTGCAGGAGCTCGCGGCGGCGTGGACGTGGTCGGCCGCGGTGTGGCCCGCGGTCGGGCTCGCGGCGGTCGCGCTGCTCGTCGGGCTGTGGACCGTCTTCTGGGACGACTGAGCCCCCGGGCCGCGGGCGTCGGAGGTCGCCCCTAGCCTGGGCGCATGCCCGAGGGTCACACCGTCCACCGCATCGCCCGCCAGTTCGCGCGGGACTTCGTCGGGCGCCGCGTCGCGGTGTCCTCGCCGCAGGGCCGGTTCGCCCAGGGCGCCGCGCTGCTCGACGGGCGCGAGCTGCTGACGTCCGCGGCCGTCGGCAAGCAGCTGTTCCTCGGCTTCGAGGGCGGCCACGTGCTGCGGGTGCACCTCGGCCTGTACGGCGCGTGGGACTTCCTCGGGGTCGTGTCCCCGCTGACCGAGGGCGGCGGGGCGGTGGCCAGCCTCGGCGCCCCGCGCGTGCGGCGGTCGGTGCGGATGGGCGAGGGGGAGCACGAGGGCGACGAGGGCGCGGAGACCGAGGACTTCCCGCCGGAGCCGGTCGGCCAGGTGCGGGTGCGGCTCGCGACGGAGCAGACGGTGGCGGACCTGCGCGGCCCGACGGCCTGCGAGGTGCTCGACCCCGCCGCCACGGCCGCCGCGCTCGCGAAGCTCGGGCCGGATCCGGCGGTCGAGGACGACGTCCGCGCCCGGATGGCGGACCCGCACGCGGTCGCCGCGGCCACCGGCGCGGCGGCGCACGTCGAGCCTGGGGAGTCGGACCCCGCGGTCGCCGACGCGGTGGCGCCCGGCCCCGGCACGGCCGCCGACGTCGTGGTGCAGCGGCTGACCGCCCGGGGGACCCCCGTGGGTCAGCTGCTCATGGACCAGGCCGTCGTGGCCGGCATCGGCAACATCTACCGGGCGGAGCTGCTCTACCGCGCGCGCCTCGACCCGCACACGCCCGGCAAGCGGGTCCCGGCGGAGACGGCGCGCGCCCTCTGGGCGGACTGGTCGGCGCTGCTGGCCGACGGGATCGCTACCGGGGTCATGCTCACCCGGGAGGACCTCGACGAGGCCGGCCGGGCGGAGGCGCTGCGCGACCCGGCGCAGCGGCACTGGGTGTACGGCCGCGGCGGCGAGCCCTGCCGGACCTGCGGCACGCCGGTGGTCGTGGAGGAGATGGCCGGGCGCAAGCTCTACTGGTGCCCGACCTGCCAGCGCTGACCCCCGGCGCCGGCGGTCCCGGCGGTCAGCGCGGCGCCCGCACCATCGGGACGTGCGGGATGCCGTCCTCGTCGTAGTCCTCGCCGGCGCGCTCGAACCCGTACCGGCCGTACCAGACCTCCAGGTGCGCCTGCGCGTGCAGGTGGATGGTCGCCCGGGGGCCTCAGAGCGCGATCCCGTGCTCGAGCAGCGCACCCGCCACGCCACGCCCGCGCGCGGCCCCGGCGGTCGCGACGCGGCCGATCGCCGGGTGGTCGCTGCCGGCGCGCAGCACCCGGATGGTGCCGAGCAGCTCGCCGTCCTCGTGCGCCCAGACCTGCAGCGAGTCGTCCAGCAGGTCCTGGCCGTCGAGCTCGGGGTACGGGCAGGTCTGCTCGACCACGAACACGTCGACGCGCAGCCGCAGCAGCGCGTAGAGCTCGGCGGCGGTGATCTCGGCGGGGGTGCGGGTCTCGATGGTCAGCGGCACGCCGGTCAGCGTAGGTGGTCGCCGGGGGTGCGGCTGCGCCATGCTCGGACCACGGCGGCCCCGGCCGCCCGCGCACGCACCGCGCCGCGGAGGAGCCCGCCATGAGCAGCACCGAGACGCCCACGAGCCGCCCGAACCCCGTCGTCACGTTCCTGCAGCGCCGCTGGCTCAGCGTCCTGCTGGTCGTGCTCGCGGTCGTGTTCGTGGCGCAGAACCGGCAGCCGGTGCGGGTGCACCTGCTCGCGACGACCGTGACGACGCCGCTGTGGGTGGCGCTCGCGGCGATGCTGGTCGTCGGCCTCGCGGCGGGGACGTTCCGGATCCGGCGCGCGGGCCGCGCGGAGGGCCGCCGCGGCCGCTGAGGTCGTCACTCCCGCGCGAGGTCGTCACTCACGCGTGAGGTCGTCACTACTCGGTGAGGTCGTCACACACGAGTGACGACCTCGCCGGGTGGTGACGACCTCACCGCGCGACGAGCGCGCCCGCGCGTCACTCCAGCTCGAAGTCCGCCACCAGCTTGGGGTCCGGCTGCTGCTCGCCCACCGGCACCGGCGCGGGCAGCACGTTCCCGCGGGTCGCGAGCGGGCAGGCCCACGCCGGGTCGTACGCGCACGAGGGGTTGTACGCGAAGTTCAGGTCGAGGATCAGCCCGCCGTCGGTGGCCCGGCCGAGGTCGGCGTGCTTGATCGTGTCGAGCAGGTACCGGCCGCCGCCGTAGGTGCCCTTGCCGGCGGTCGCGTCCTTGACCGGGATGAAGATGCCGCCGCCGTAGGTGCGCAGCGCCCACACGGACAGCGAGCCGAGGCCCTCGAGCTCGACTCGCCCGACACGGTCGAACGGCACGACGCCGTCGGTCCCGGTGGCGACCTCGAGCCGCTGCGCGGACGTCGCCCGCACCCGCACCTCGAACCGGTAGGCGGGGTCGTAGGGCGCGACGGACAGCCCCTCGAACACGGCCTTCGCGGCGTGGTGCAGCGGGGAGGCGGCGTGCGTGGCGAACAGCTCGTCGCGGCGCGCGACCCACTCGGCGTGCGCGGCGGCGGGGTCGTCCTCGGCCAGCCGGCGGACGTCCGCGTACATCTGCGCGGTGCGCCGCCGCCAGTCCGCCACCGCGAGTGCGTCGAGGGCCAGGCCGAGCTGCGTCACCATGCCCTCACCGTCTCACGCGCGAGGCCCCCGGGCGGCCCGAGCGCGCCGGTCGTGCCGCTGCAGCGCGCGCACCTCGCGGACCGCGGTCGCCGCGCACACCAGGCCGACGACCCACGCCCACGGGCGGCCGCGCAGCGCCAGCACGAGGCACACGAGGGTGAGCGCCCCCGCGCCCAGCACGACGGCGAGGCTCGACCACCGGATGCCACGCAGCACGCCCCGACCGTACCGCCGCGTCCCCGCCGCGGGCCCGCCACGGCCCCCGCCGCGGCCCCGGTGCGACCCACCCCGCGCGCCGTGAAAGGCTGCCCGCATGGACCTGAGGATCTTCACCGAACCGCAGCAGGGCGCCACCTACGACGACCTCCTCGCCGTCGCGCGCGCCACCGAGGACCTGGGCTTCGACGCCTTCTTCCGCTCCGACCACTACCTGTCGATGGGCTCCGGCGACGGCCTGCCCGGCCCGACGGACGCCTGGACGACGCTCGCCGGCCTGGCCCGCGAGACCAGCCGGATCCGGCTCGGCACCCTGGTGTCGTCGGCCACGTTCCGGCACCCCGGCGTGCTCGCCATCCAGGTCGCGCAGGTCGACCAGATGTCGGGCGGCCGCGTGGAGCTGGGCCTGGGCACCGGCTGGTACGCCGAGGAGCACGAGGCCTACGGCATCCCGTTCCCGGACAAGCGGTTCGGCCTGCTCGCCGAGCAGCTCGAGGTCGTCACCGGCCTGTGGGGCACGCCCGTGGGCGACCGGTTCGACCACGCCGGCGAGCACTACACCCTCAAGCGCAGCCCGGCGCTGCCGAAGCCGGTGCAGACGTCGCCGCTCGACGGGACCACTCCGGGCGTGCCGCTGATCGTCGGCGGCCTGGGCCCGCGGAAGACCCCGGCGCTCGCCGCCCGGTTCGCCTCGGAGTTCAACCTGACGTTCCCGCCGCTGGACGTCGTGGGCGAGAAGCTGGAGACCGTCCGGGAGGCGTGCCGCGCGATCGGCCGCGACCCGCGGACGCTGACGATGTCGGCCGCGCTCGTCCTCGCGGGCGGCCGGGACGACGCCGAGGTGGACCGCCGGGCCGCCGCCATCGGGCGCGACCCGAAGGAGGTCCGCGCGGTGGGCATCGCCGGCACGCCGACCGCGATGGTCGACCGCCTCGGCACGCTCGCGGAGCAGGGCGTCACCCGGGTCTACCTGCAGGTGCTCGACCTGCACGACCTGGACCACCTGGAGCTCGTCGCCTCCGAGGTCATGCCGCAGGTGCGCTGAGGCGCGCCCCCTCGCCCGGCCCGGTGGCCCGCGACGAGACCCGACCCGTGCGGGCCAGGTCGCGGGCCACCACCACGACGAGGACGACCAGCAGCACGTTCCGCAGCACCAGGACCAGCGACGGGCCGGCCTGCTGCAGGGTGATCCCGTCGTAGGCGATCGGGAACACCACCTGGGTCAGCCCGGCGATCACGAGCACCAGCACCGCCGGGACCCGCCACGACCGCAGGCCGCCGGCGCCCGGCCGGGCGAGCCCGACGACGACCGGCCCCGCCAGCCAGCCGACGAACTGCGGCGAGCCGACCTTGTTCGCGAGGATCAGCGTCACGGCGACCAGCAGGGCCCCGCGCGCCAGGTACGCCGCCGTGTCCAGGCGGTCGCCGGCGCGCAGCCGCACCCAGGCGAGCAGCCCGGTCACCGCGGCCAGGGCGACCGGGAGGGCGACGCCCAGCGCGCCCGCGACGGCCGCGGTCCCCGGGCCGGCGATCTCCCAGGTGGTGATCTCCTGGTTGAGCACCACCCGCGTCCCGCCGCCGGCGATCCCCACCAGGACGAACGGCGTCGCGGCGACGGACTCGAGCTGGAGGCCGCGCTCGCCCTGCTCGGTGAGGAAGCTCGTGAGGTGCCCCAGCCCGCCGCCCGCGGCCACGGCACCCGCGACCGCCACGCAGACTGCCGCGGCCGGCAGCACGAGGTCCCGCCACGGGCGGCGCAGCACGAGCACCAGCGGCAGGAGCAGCGCGCCCGGCGCGACCTTGACCCAGGCGCCGAACGTGAGCAGCGCGGACGTCACGGCGGGGTGCCGCAGCGCCACCGCCAGGGCGACCACGACCACGGGCGCCACCACGGCGTCCAGCCGGCCGACCGCGACCGGGCCCAGCAGCAGCACGAACGCCAGCCACCACCAGGCGCCCACCGCGGGGTCGCGCGCGGGCGGCACCGCGTCGCCCCGCACCGCGCCCGCCCGCGCCGGGCGCCCCGCGAACCGCAGCAGCACGACCACGGCGACCGCGTCGAGCAGCGTGATGAGCGCGGACCAGGCCACCGCGTACGGCTGGGTGCCCACGGCGTCCACCAGCGCCGGCAGCAGCATGGGGACGACGGCGCCCGCGGGGTAGACCCAGTCGCCGTCGAGGACCGGCCACACGCCCTGGTGCAGCCCCTGCCACATCCACCAGCGGTACAGGTCGAGGTCCCAGAACGCCCGCGCGGGGATCAGCACGGTCCCGACGTAGGCGATCCAGCCGTGCACCGCGAGGAACGCGGTCCACAGCGCGGCGCGCGAGCGCAGCAGGCGGTCGATGGCGCACCTCCACGGCGGACGGTCACGGGCCGGGCCACACCCTACGCGGGCGCCCCGTGCGACCGTGGGCGCCGCCGAGCGGGTGACGCGTCACCCGCTAGCCTGCCCTGCGGCGCACGGACCGACCGGGGCGCCGGCGTAGGAGGAGGACCGCGGTGAGCGCGATCGGCTGGCGGGTGCACGGCGACGGCAGGAGGGTCGAGCCGGGGGCGGTCGTCGCCCCCGACGAGCGGCTGTCCTGGCCCCGGACCATCGGCATCGGCATGCAGCACGTCGTGGCGATGTTCGGCGCGACCTTCCTGGTGCCGCTGCTCACCGGCTTCTCCCCGGCGACGACGCTGCTGTTCTCCGCGATCGGCACCGTGGTGTTCCTGCTGGTGACCGGGAACCGGCTGCCGTCCTACCTCGGGTCGAGCTTCGCGTTCATCGGCCCGATCGTCGCCGCCACCGCCTCCGGCGGGCAGTCCGCGGCCGTCGGCGGCATCCTCGCCACCGGCCTGCTGCTCGCGGCGATCGGCCTGGTCGTGCACCTCGCGGGCTCGCGGTGGATCGACGTCGTCATGCCGCCCGTGGTGACCGGCACCGTCGTCGCCCTGATCGGCTTCAACCTCGCGCCGACGGCGTGGGGCACCTGCGACGAGACCGGCGCGTGCAGCGGTTTCCGCGCGGCGCCGGTGACGGCGATCGTGACCCTGGGGGCGATCGTGCTGTCCGCGGTGCTGTTCCGCGGCATCCTCGGCCGGCTGTCGATCCTCGTCGGGGTCGTGGTGGGCTACGTCGTCGCCACGCTGCGCGGCGAGGTGGACTTCACCGCCGTCGGCGAGGCCGCCTGGTTCGGCCTGCCGCACTTCGTGGCCCCGACGTTCGAGCCGCGGCTGCTCGGCCTGTTCCTGCCGGTCGTCTTCGTGCTGATCGCGGAGAACGTCGGGCACGTGAAGTCCGTCGCCGCCATGACCGGCAAGGACCTCGACCCGCTGACCGGCCGCGCGCTGCTCGCCGACGGCCTCGCCACCACGTTCGCGGGCCTCGGCGGCGGCTCCGGCACGACCACCTACGCGGAGAACATCGGCGTGATGGCGGCGACCAAGGTCTACTCCACCGCCGCCTACTGGGTGGCCGCGGCGACCGCGCTGGTGCTCAGCATGTCGCCCAAGTTCGGCGAGCTCATCAACACGATCCCGGCCGGCGTCCTCGGCGGGGCGACGACCGTGCTCTACGGCATGATCGGCGTGCTCGGCGCCCGGATCTGGGTGCAGAACAAGGTCGACTTCTCCGACCCGGTGAACTTGACGACCGCGGCGGTCGCGCTGGTGGTCGGCATCGCCAACTACACCTGGGCCGTGGGCGACCTGACGTTCGAGGGCATCGCGCTGGGCACCGCCGCCGCGATCGGGGTCTACCACGTCATGCGGGGCGTGGCCCGCTGGCGCGGCACCAGCCAGGAGCCGGCGTCCCCGGCGTCGGTCCCGGGCGGGGTCGAGCTGGAGCGCTGAGCGCGCGGCGGCCGGGGGCTCAGCCCTCGGCCGCGGGCTGCTCCTCCGCCGCCGGCGCCTCGGTGGCGGGCGGCGGGGTGGCCTGCGCGACCGGCGTGACCTGGTCGAGGGCGATGCAGCCCTCCGGCACGGCGAACGGCTGGTCCGCGACCAGCACGACGTCGGCGGCCGCCACCAGGGCGTTGTACGTCGAGCCGACGACGACGTCGACCGTCGCGTCCGCGCGGGTGTCGAGCACCAGCTGCGGGGTGTCGAACTGCGCGGCGACCGTGTAGGCGGCCGCGACGCCCTGGGTGCCGAAGTGGATCAGCGCGTTGCCGCTGTAGGTCGTGTAGCCCATCTGGCTCGCGTTGAGCTGCTGCCCGATGACGAACCCGCGCGACGACAGGGCCGACGCGGTGTCGCCCGCGAGCCCGACCCGGGTGGTGCCGTTGAGCACGTTGACCGTGACCTGGCCGTACGGCACGGGGGTGGCGCCCTCCGGCGGGCACGGCGAGTTCACGGCCGCCAGGCCGGTCGGCTCGGGCGACGAGAAGTCCCGGGACAGGAACGGCAGCGAGACGTTGCCGGTGTACACCGCGGCGGCGCCGAACGCGGCGACCGCGAGGCCGCCGAGCAGCACGCCGAACACGACGGCCTGGCGCTCCCGGGTGTGCCGGCGGCGGCGCTGGCGCGCGGCATCCGGCGTGCGGTCAGCGCTCATCGGACTCGATCACCAGGACGCGCGCGTGCAGCACGGGCCGCTGCTGCAGGGCGGCGCGCACCGCGCGGTGCAGGCCGTCCTCCAGGTACAGGACGCCGCGCCACTGCACGACGTGCGCGAACAGGTCGCCGTAGAAGGTCGAGTCCTCGGACAGCAGGTTGTCCAGGTTCAGGGTCCGCTTGGTCGTGACCAGCTCGTCCAGGCGCACCTGGCGCGGCGGCACCTCGGCCCACTGCTTGGGCGTGACCAGGCCGTGGTCGGGGTAGGGCCTGCCCTCGCCCACGGACTTGAAGATCACGGACGCGAGTGTAGGTGAGACGCGCCCCCCGCGGGGGCACCGGCTCGCGGGTGGGTGGTCGAGGGGCGGCACCCGGGTGAACTTCGGCCCCGGGGTCGCCTGCCCGCGCCCGGTGGCCGATGGGACGGGTACGGCGGGCCCGGTCGGCAGGGCCGCCGCCACGCGGGCTCGGGGAGGGGGTGCGCATGCAGGTCGACGCGCGCGGTCGCGCCCGCAGGCGGGTGCGGCTGGTCGTGGCCGTGCTCGTGCCGGTGGGGCTGGCGCTGTCGCTGCTCGCCTCGACCGTCGACGCGCACCAGCAGCAGGACCGGGCGGAGCAGGCGACGCGCGCCGACCTCGCCGTGTCCGCGGAGGCCCTGGTGGCCCGGCTCGGTGGCCAGGTCCGGGTGGCCTCCACGTCGGCGTCCCTCCTGACGCCCACCGCGGGCGCCTCGTGGGAGGACGCCGCCGCGGCGTGGGAGGGCCACCTGCGGGTCCTCGCGGGCGCACCCGCGCTCGAGGCGGACCCCGCCGCCCGGCGGGGGCCCGGTCCCGTCCTCACCTCGGGCGTCGCGTGGCTCCCGGCGCCCGCGAGCCCCGCGGACCGCGCCGGGGCGGTCGACCTGCGCCCCACGGGGTCCGAGGCGGTCCCGGGCGAGGTGCACGTCGCCCGCGCCGTGCGGATCGGGTCCTCCTCGCTGCTGGACGCGCTGGCGTCCGGGGCCGGCGACCCGGAGGGCGTCGCGGCGGTCGCGGGCGCGCTCGCCGCCGCCCGCGACTCCGGGCAGCCGGCGCTCAGCGCCCCCTACCGGCCCTCGTCGCCCGCGCCCGACCCCTCCGACGCCGGGAAGCTGGCGCGCGCGGCCGGCACCGCGCAGGCCGAGGCCGCCATCGCGGTGCCCGTGTTCGACTCCGCGGACGACCCCGGCAGCGCGGGCGAGCGCCGGCGCCGCCTGCTGGGCTGGACGGTGACGACGTTCGCCGTCGCCCCGCTGCTCGACGCGGTGACCGCGCGGCCCCGCGACGCCGCGGTGGTCAGCGACGGGGGCACCGTCCTCGGGGTGCTCGCCGAGGACGGCGACGCGCGCCCCGCCGCGGGCGGGCGGCTCTCCGTGGCCGTGCCGGTCGCGGGCCGGACCTGGACGCTCGCCGCGGAGCCGCGGGACGCCGGCGGGCCCCTGGCGCCCCTCCCGCTGCTCGGGGGTGCCGTGCTCACCGCGCTCGTGGTCGGCCTGCTCGCCTCGCGCGCCGCGGCCGAGCTCCGGGCGGTCGAGCTGGCCGACGACCGCACCCGCGCGCTCGCCGCGCGGACGCGCGACCTCGAGTCGATCACCCGCAACACCCCGGACGCGCTGGCGCGGGTCGACGGCGACGCCCGGCTCCGGTTCGTCAACGAGGCCATGCGCCGCGCGGCCCGCGTCACCGACGCCGACCTGGGCTCGCCGGTCGGCGACCTCGCCGGGCGGTCCCCGGTCATGGACTCCGTGCGTGCGCTCGCCCACCACATGATCGCCATCTCCGAGGACCGCGGCGTCGACGGGGACGCGGACCCGCGCCGGTTGATCAGCATGTCCGCGCAGGTCGAGGGGCACTGGTACGAGGTCCGGGCGGTGCCCGAGCGGGGTCCCGACGGCACGGTGGACTCGGTGCTGGTCGTAGCCCGGGACGTCACCCGGTTCCGGGACGCCCAGGACCGGCTGACGCACGCGGCGACCCACGACCCGCTGACCGGCCTGGCGAACCGGGACCTCGCCCGGGAGCGGGCGGTCGCGGCGCTGGCGACCTCGCGGGCCGGGACGGCGCTGCTGCTGCTGGACCTGGACCGGTTCAAGCTCGTGAACGACTCCTACGGCCACGTGGTCGGGGACCAGCTGCTGCAGCGGGCCGCGGAGCGCGTGGGCGCCGACCTGCCGGACCGGGCGGTCGCGGCGCGGCTGGGCGGCGACGAGTTCGTCGTGCTGCTCCCCGACGCGACCGCCGCCGTCGCCGAGGAGGTCGCCCTGCGGCTCGTCGCCGCGTTCGACGAGCCGTTCGCCGTCCGCGGCGAGGAGTTCGCCGTCGGCTGCTCGGTCGGCGTCGTGCACGCCGAGCCGGGCGGGATCGCCTGGGACGAGCTGCTCCGGTGCGCCGACGTCGCGATGTACCGCGCGAAGGCCGCGGGCGGCGGCTGCCACCAGTGGTACGAGGACCACGGCGCCGACCACGCGCGGCAGCGGCTGACGATGGCCGCCGACCTGCGCCGCGCCGTCGAGGAGGGCGAGCTGTCCCTCGTCTACCAGGCGGAGGTGGACCTGGTCACGGGCCGGGTCGAGGGGGTCGAGGCGCTCATGCGCTGGACCAGCCGCACCCGCGGGCCCGTGTCGCCGGGCGAGTTCATCCCGGTGGCCGAGGAGACCGGCCTGATCGGCGAGCTCGGCGCCTGGGCGCTGGACCGCGCGCTGGCCGAGGTCGCCGCGCACAACCGCAGCACCGGGGCCGGGCTGCGGGTCTGGGTGAACGTGTCGCCCCGGCAGTTCGCCGGGGGCCAGGACCGGGCCGACCTCATCACCCTGGTCGTGGACCTGCTCACCGCGTACGACGCGCCCGCGAGCTGGCTCGGCATCGAGGTCACGGAGAGCGCGCTCGCCGACGACGCCCGGGCGGTGCCGATGCTGCGGGCCCTGCGGGAGCTCGGCGTGGGGGTCGCCATCGACGACTTCGGCACCGGGTACTCGTCGCTGTCCCGGCTGCACGACTACCCCGTCACGCTGCTCAAGATCGACCAGTCGTTCGTGCAGGAGCTCGGCGGGTCCGGCGCGGCCGGACCGCGGGCGGCGGGAGTGGTCGAGGCGGTGGTCGCGCTGGGCCGGTCGCTGGGCGCCGACGTCATCGCCGAGGGCGTCGAGGACGTGGCCCGGTACGCCGCGCTGCGCTCGCTGGGCTGCGACCTCGCCCAGGGCTACCTGTTCGGCAGGCCCTGCGCCTTCGCCGACGCCGTCCGGCCGGTCGAGGTCCCCGGGCCGGTGCTGCCCGGGATGGTCGGGGCGAGGCTGCCCGGGCCGCGCTGAGCCGCGGGCTGCTGCAGCAGCATCCAGGTCGAGCACGCTGCGGCGAGCAGCGGCACGGCGAGCCCGATGCCGGTCGCCGGCACGACCACGCCCGAGTCGTTGAGCGCGAAGCCGACGCCGAGCGTGACGGCCAGGGCGACCAGGCCCTTCATCAGCATCGGCGCGTCGGTGCCGATCTGGCGCAGCGGCGCGCCCGCGGACAGCCAGGCGTACGGGCCGCCGTCGGGGGCGGTCACGGCCGAGCGGGCGGGGCGGCCGACCAGCAGCACCACCAGCAGCAGCCCGCCGATCGCCAGCAGAGTCTGCTCGCTGCCGAACAGGATGCGCAGGTTCGTCTCGCCCTTGCGCACCAGCACCGTCCACAGGCCGCCGTCCAGCACGGTCTCGATGAACGCGCCGAGGTGCGTGCGCTGGTCCGGGGGCCGGAGCCAGTCGGCCAGGGCGATGCCGAGGACGGTGACGACGCCGGCGGCCAGGACCGCGACGACGCGCCGCCAGGTCAGCCGCACGCCGGCGGCGAGCAGCGCGAGGATCGCGAACCCGGGGACCAGCGCCGGCGGCCCGCCGAAGTCCGCGCCGATCGACGGGGCGCCGTCGATCACCACCGCGACGACGCCGACGGCGGCGACCACCGCGACGGCGAGACCGCGGCGCCCGGCGCGCAGCAGCGGGTCGGCGAACGCCACCGCCGTGAGGACCATCGCCGTGGCGAACAGCGCGAACGCCGGGTTCCCGAAGCCGTAGAACCGCCCCGCCACCAGCGAGCCCGGGCCCATCATCGAGTCCAGCGCGAGGCGGGCGCCGGTGGCGACGTCGACCGCGAGCACGAGCGCCGTGAGGCCGCCGACGGCGCCCATCGGGCCGAGCAGCCGCCCGCGCCACCAGGGCGGCCCCAGCGTGACCGCGACGATGCCCGCGACGAACAGCGCGACCGCCCCGGCGAGCGCCCAGGCGGGGTCGCCGGACCGCCACCAGGGCAGCAGGTTGGCGAGGAAGGTCGAGACCGGCACCGCGGCGACCGCGACGGCCCCGATCCGCAGGCCGTGCAGCACGCGTCGGGGGTGGCCGGCGCCCGGTGGCCGGCGGCGCAGCCGGGCCAGCAGGCCGGACCACCACAGGCGGACCCGGTTGTTCAGCCCGACCACCACCAGCAGGTAGAGCGCGAGGTTGAGGCCGACCCAGAGCACGTAGAACCCGCCGACCAGCGGCGCGGCCGCCTGGGCGTGCCGGTTCTGGTCGATCAGGTACGCCACCCGGGCGCCCGCGGTCGCGTCGTCGGGGCTGAACCGGATCAGCGAGCCGACGAGCGCGCCGGTGGGCGCCTGGTCGCGGATCCCCAGCGCCTCGAGCACCGTCGGGGCGATGTCGGTGGTCTGGAGGAACCCGTCCTGGCGGGTGGACGAGGAGCCGATCAGCCCGCCCTCGTAGCGTCCGCCGTCGGCGGTCGGGCCCGCCGCGGCCGCCACCTGGAGGTTCGCGCGACGGCTGGAGTCCGCGACCGAGAACAGCAGCACGGTCGCGTCGTCGTCCGCGTCGGCGACGGCGTCCAGCACCGCCCCGATGCGGGCGTCGATCTCCTGGACCTGCTCGGCGCGCGTCGGCTCGATCACCACGTCCGTCCCGGACAGCGGCGGCTCGTCCTGGGTGTCGGACGGGACGTCGGCGTCCCCCTCGGACCGGCCGCGGGTCTGGTAGCCCGGGTCCCGCACCGTGCCGGCGTCGACGACCACCAGCTGCGAGCCCGCCAGGCCGGTCGCGACGGCGTCCTCCAGCGCGGAGGTGCCGGCCGGCGCGCGCACGTGGGTGCCGACGGGCGTGCCGTCCGCGTCCGAGAGTGCGATCGCGGCGCCCGGCCCGATGCCCGTGGCGGTCACGCCCGCCGCCGCGACGGTGTCGCCGAGCAGGCCCAGCCGGGAGTCGTACGACGAGGCCCGCATCGCGTCCTGGTAGTCGGCCCAGCCGGGCACCGCCCCGTTCGCCAGCGGGTCGCGCAGCGTGCGGCAGGTGCCGTCGGCCACGGCCAGGTCGGTCGCGCGGCCGCCCGCCGAGACGGCCAGCCAGCCCATCGACGGGCAGGTGAACGAGATCGCGCTGCGCACGACCGTGGTGCCCAGGGACGCGGTCCGGGACAGCTCCCACAGCGCGGGCGTCGTCAGCGAGCCCAGGTCGTCCCAGCGCAGGCCGGCCACCCCGACGAGCACGACGGGGCCGCGGTCCGCGGCCTCCTCCGCGCCGTCCGCGGCCGCGGCCCGGGGGGCGGCGGCGACCCAGCCCGCGGCGACCGTCAGCAGCGCCGCCAGCACCGCGGCGACCACCCGGGCGGTGGCGGTGCGGGCGGGCGCGGGGCGGGCAGCCGCGCGCGGCTGAGGCGTGGACAGGAGCACCGGCCCAGGGTACGGGCGCACTACTGTCGGTGGCGTCGTGGCGAGCGACTTCGCGCGGCACGTCCACCCGCGCCGCACAGGGCGCGCACGCCCCGGCCACACCCGTCGCGCGCCCGCGCGGCGACCGTCCCCTGGAGGTCCACGATGCCGCGTCCGCGCTACGCCTACCTCGGCCCCGCGGGCACGTTCACCGAGGTGGCGCTGCGGCAGGTCGCCGGCCCCGAGGACGCGGACTACCTCCCGCAGACCGACGTGGTGAGCGCGATCGAGGCCGTCCGGTCCGGCGAGGCCGACCACGCGGTGGTCGCGATCGAGAGCACCATCGAGGGCGGCGTCACCGCCACGCTCGACGCGCTCGCGGTGGGGGACCCGCTGGTGCTGCAGCGCGAGGTGCTGGTGCCCGTCGGCTTCACGCTGGTCGGGCGGCCCGGGGTGGCGCTCGCGGACGTCCGCCGGGTCGCCGCGCACCCGCACGCCTGGGTGCAGTGCCGCCGCTGGCTCGGGGAGCACGCCCCCCGCGCCGTGCACCTGCCCGCGACGTCCAACACCGCGCCCGCCGCGCTGCTGGCGGAGGCCGGCGCGGGGGCGGACGCCGAGGCGCTGGGATTCGACGCCGCGCTCGTGCCGCCCGCCGCGCCCGCGCACTACCGCCTCGAGGGTCAGGTGCTCGCCGAGGGCGTCGCCGACAACCCGCACGCCGTCACCCGGTTCGTCGTCGTCGGCCGCCCGGGCGAGGTGCCGCCGCCCACCGGCGCGGACAAGACCACGCTGGTCGTGCACCTGCCCAGCAACGAGGCCGGCGCCCTGCTCACCATGCTCGAGCAGTTCGCGGCCCGCGGCGTGAACCTGTCCCGGATCGAGTCCCGGCCGATCGGCGACTCGCTGGGGCGGTACTCGTTCTCGATGGACGCCGAGGGACACATCTCCGAGGAGCGGATGGGCGAGGCGTTCATGGGCCTGCACCGGGTCTGCCCGCACGTGCGGTACCTGGGCTCGTACGCGCGGGCCGACCGGCGGCCGGCGGACGTGCACATCGGCACGGCGGACGACGACTTCCGCACGGCCCGCGACTGGCTGCGCTCGGTGCGTGGCGGCGCGTCGGTCTGAGCCGCGCGGGGGCGGTCAGGCCTGCGCGACCCGGACGACCAGCGCGCCGGGCTCCACGCGCGCCGACAGCTCGGTGACCTGGCCGATCACGTCGCCGTCCACCTGCACGTACTCGCCGCCGGACACCTCGACGTGCACCTCGCGGGCGCGGGCGTGGTCGATCCGGCCGATCTTGGCGGGCAGCTGGCTGCGGACGCCGACGCCCTGGAGCACCACCTCGCCGAACAGCTGCGCCCAGCCGGCGACGCCGCCGCGGGTGTCGATGGCCGCGACGTCCAGCCAGCCGTCGTCCAGCACGGCGTCCGGCAGCAGCGTGATCCCGCCGGGCAGCCGGCCGCAGTTGCCGATGAGCAGGCTGCGCACCCGCGCGGGCTCGCCCGGCGCGTCGTCCAGCCGGACCGTGGTCCGCAGCCGGCGGCCGTGCAGGTGCTTGATGCCGGCCACGAAGTAGGCGACCCAGCCGACCCGGGCCTTGAGGTCGTCGTCGGCGTCCGCGACCATCGCCGCGTCGAAGCCGACCCCGGCGATCACCAGGAAGATGTGGTCCCGCGGGACGTCGGTGTCCGCGGGCAGGTCGTCGGCCGCCTCCGCGACGTCGTCGTCGACGCCGGACTCGTACTTCAGCACCCTGAGCCAGCCGACGTCGATCGTGCGGTCGGTGCCGTCCAGCGCGATCTGCAGCGCCGCCAGCGGGTCGCCGATCGGGATGTCGAGGTTCCGGGCGAGCAGGTTGCCGGTGCCGACCGGCACCAGGCCCATCGGGACGCCGGTGCCGACCAGCGCCTCCGCCACGGCGCGCACCGTGCCGTCGCCGCCCAGCGCCACGACGATGTCCGCGCCGCGCGCGACGGCGTCCTTGGTCTGCCCGATGCCCGGGTCCTCCAGGGTGGTCTCGAGCCACAGCGGCTCCGGGAGGTACTGCTCGGCGCACGCGCGGCGGACGGTCGCCCGCAGGTCGGGGACGTCGGGCTTCGACGGGTTGGCCACGAACGCCACCAGCGGGCGGTGCGGCTCCGGCTGGGCGGCCGTCGCGACGGACGCGTGGTTGCTCGCCGCGGTCCCGAGGATCTGTCCGGCCCGGTCGGCGCGGCGGCTCGAGGCGGTCGCCCGCCACGTCGCGCCGGCGACCACGAGAGCGGCGACGGACAGCGCGGCGGCGGCGACGGCCAGCCATCCCTCCCAGGTCATGCGAGGAATCTACGCGCCGGGGGCGGCCCGTGGCCCCTGGTTCGCGGCGCGACCCCGCGGCGGCGGTCGGTAGGCTCGGGAGCGTGATCGATCTCAAGCTGCTGCGCCAGGACCCGGACGTCGTGCGCGCGAGCCAGGTGGCCCGCGGCGACGACCCGGCCCTGGTGGACCAGGTGCTCGACGCGGACGCCCGGCGGCGCGCCGCGCTCACCGACTTCGAGAGCCTGCGCGCGGAGCAGAAGGCGCTCGGCAAGAAGGTCGCGTCCGCGCAGGGCGAGGAGAAGCAGTCCCTCCTGGCGCACGCGAAGCAGCTGGCGGAGCAGGTCAAGGCGCTGCAGGCCGACGCCGACGCCGCGGACGAGCTCGCGACCGAGCTGGCCCGCCGGATCGGCAACGTCGTCGAGGACGGCGTCCCCGCCGGCGGCGAGGACGACTACGTGGTGCTGCGGCACGAGGGCACCCCCCGCGACTTCGCCGCGGAGTACGGCGCGGAGTTCGCCGTCCGGGACCACCTGGAGCTGGGCGAGGGCCTGCGGGCGATCGACACCGAGCGCGGCGCGAAGGTGTCCGGCGCGCGGTTCTACTACCTGACCGGCATCGGCGCCCGCCTGGAGCTCGCCCTGCTGAACGCGGCGGTCGACCTCGCGCTGAAGTCGGGCTTCACGCCGGTCATCACGCCGACGCTGGTCAAGCCCGAGGTCATGGCCGGCACCGGGTTCCTCGGCGCGCACGCGGACGAGATCTACCGCCTGGAGGCCGACGACCTGTACCTGGTCGGCACCTCCGAGGTCGCGCTCGCCGGCTACCACTCGGGCGAGATCCTCGACCTGTCGGGCGGCCCGCTGCGGTACGCCGGCTGGTCGGCCTGCTACCGGCGCGAGGCGGGGTCCTACGGCAAGGACACCCGCGGCATCATCCGGGTGCACCAGTTCCACAAGGTCGAGGCCTTCTCCTACACGACCGTCGAGGACGCCGCGGACGAGCACCGCCGGATCCTGGGCTGGGAGGAGGAGATGCTCCGCCTCGTCGAGCTGCCGTACCGGGTCATCGACACCGCCGCGGGCGACCTCGGGTCGAGCGCGGCCCGGAAGTTCGACTGCGAGGCGTGGCTGCCCAGCCAGGAGCGGTTCCTGGAGCTCACCTCGACCTCCAACTGCACGACGTTCCAGGCCCGCCGGCTCGGGGTGCGCGAGCGCACCGCCGACGGCGAGGTCCGGCCGGTCGCGACGCTGAACGGCACGCTCGCGACCACCCGGTGGATCGTCGCGATCCTGGAGAACCACCAGCAGGCCGACGGCTCGGTGCGGGTCCCGGAGGGCCTGCGGCCGTACCTCGGCGGCCTCGAGGTGCTGGAGCCGGTGGGGGGCGGGTCCCGGTGACGCACCCGCGCGCGGCGGCCGGCACCCTCGTCGCCCTCGACGTCGACGGCACGCTGCTGACCTACGACGGCGCGGTGTCGCCCGCCGTGCGCGAGGCCGTGACCACGGTCCGCGACGCGGGCGCCCACGTCGTGCTCGCGACCGGCCGCGGTGTGCGCAGCGCGGTGCCGGTGGCCACCGACCTCGGCCTCACGACCGGCTGGGTCGTGTGCTCGAACGGCGCCGTGACCGCGCGCCTCGACCCGGAGGCCCCGCAGGGCTACGAGGTCACCAGCACCACCACCTTCGACCCGGAGCCCGCGCTCCGGGTGCTGCAGGCCGAGCTGCCCGACGCGCTGTTCGCCGTCGAGGACCTGGGCCACGGCTTCCGGGTGTCCCGGCCGTTCCCGGACCACGAGCTCACCGGCGAGCAGACGGTGCTGCCGTTCGACGAGCTGGTCGCGCAGCCGGCGACCCGCGTCGTCGTGCGGGACCCGGGCAGCACGCCCGAGGAGTTCCGCGAGCTCGTCGAGCGCGTCGGCCTGCACCAGGTGTCCTACGCGGTCGGCTGGAGCGCCTGGCTCGACCTGACCCCCGGCGGCGTCTCCAAGGCGAGCGCCCTGGAGGAGCTGCGCCGCGACCTGGGCGTCGAGCCGTTCGCGACCGTCGCGGTCGGCGACGGCGGCAACGACGTCGAGATGCTCCGCTGGGCCGCGCGCGGCGTCGCGATGGGGCACGCGCCCGAGTTCGTGCGGCTCGCGGCGGACGAGGTCACCGGCACCGTCGAGGACGACGGCGTGGTCGCCGTGCTGCGGACCGTCGGGCACGCGCCGGCCTGACGGGCCCGGGAAAGCGGTAGCGCTCCCACGGCAACCGGTCGCCCGACAGGGTGGACCGGGGCCCGCGCGGCGGAGCACAATCCCCGCCATGGCGCACGGCATCGTCGACGTGGCCCGGGCTGCCGGGGTGTCCACCGCGACCGTGTCGCGCGCGCTGCGCGGCCTGCCGAACGTCACGGCCGCCACGCGCGAGCGGGTGCGCCGTGCCGCCGACGAGCTGGGGTACGTGCCGTCGCCGTCCGCCTCGTCGCTCGCCTCCGGGCGCACGCGGACGATCGGCCTCATCACGCCGTGGGTCGCGCACTGGTTCTTCGCCAACGTCATCGAGGGTGCGGAGCGGGCCCTGCGGGTCGAGGACTTCGACGCGCTGCTCTACACGTTCGAGGTGTCCCGCGAGGTCCGGCGGCTGCGGCTGGACCCGGACGTGCTGCGCCGCCGCGTCGACGGCGTGCTGGTCGTGGGGCTCCCGCTCGAGGCGGAGGAGGTCGCGCTGCTCGACGAGCTCGGCTATCCGCTGGTGTTCGTCGGCGCGGGCGCGCCGGGCCACGTCACCGTCGGGCTGGACGACGTCGGCACCGCGCGCCGAGCGGTCGCGCACCTGGCGGACCTCGGCCACACCGTGATCGCGCACCTGTCGGGGGAGCCCGACGACACCCTGCCCTGGTCGCCGGCCGTGCGCCGGGCCGAGGGCTGGCGCGCCGAGCTGGCCGCGCGCGGGCTGGCGACCGCGGGCCTCGAGGTGCACGGGCACTTCGACGTCCGGGGCGGCCGCGCGTCGATGCACGCGCTGCTGGACCGGCGCCCCGACGTGACGGCGGTGTTCGCGGCGTCGGACGAGATGGCGATGGGCGCGCTGCTCGCGCTGCGGGACCGGGGGCTCCGGGTGCCCGAGGACGTGTCGGTCGTCGGGGTCGACGGGCACGACATGGGGGAGCACCTCGGGCTGACCACCATGGTGCAGAACGCGCAGGAGCAGGGGGTCACCGCGGCCTCCATGCTGCTGGAGATGATCACCGGCGCGCCGGTGCCGGAGGAGGTCGTGTTCCCGACGGTGCTGGTCGACCGCGGGTCCACCGCGGCGCCGCGTGACCAAATCGTGACAAGTCGGAACCCGTCAGGTGGTTGTGCGCCAGCCATGTAAACGCTTGCATATGACCCACGCACCGAGGCGCACCCGCCTCGGCCCGCAACCACGACGAGGTGGAGGCAGACGCATGATGAGGATCCGTCGTCGCGGCGCGAGCGCCGCAGTGGCCGGCGGGCTCGGGCTGGCGCTCGCGCTCACGGCTTGTTCCGGCGACTCGGGCGACTCCGGTGACGGGGGCACCAGCGGCGGCGACACCGACGCCGCGAACGAGATCGACTGCTCCGTGTTCGACGACTTCGGCGACCTGGACGGCACGACCGTCTCGGTCTACACGTCGATCGTCGAGCCCGAGCAGCAGACGCAGGAGGACTCCTACGACCCGTTCGAGGAGTGCACCGGCGTCACGGTCGAGTACGAGGGCTCGCGCGAGTTCGAGGCCCAGCTGCTCGTCCGCATCCAGGCCGGCAACGCGCCCGACATCGCGTACCTGCCGCAGCCCGGCCTGCTCAACACGATCGTCACCGACTTCCCCGACGCGATCGTCCCCGCTCCCGACGCCACCGTCGCGAACGTCGACGAGTTCTTCAGCGAGTCGTGGAAGGACTACGGCACCGTCGACGGGACGTTCTACGCCGCCCCGCTCGGCTCGAACGTGAAGTCGTACGTCTGGTACTCGCCGTCGATGTTCGAGGACGCCGGCTACGAGGTCCCGGAGACCTGGGACGACCTGATCGCCCTCTCGGACCAGATCGTCGACGACGGCGGCATGCCGTGGTGCGCCGGCGTGGAGTCCGGCGACGCGACCGGCTGGCCGGGCACCGACTGGATCGAGGACGTGGTGCTCCGCACCGCGGGCCCGGACGTGTACGACCAGTGGTACACGCACGAGATCCCGTTCAACGACCCGCAGATCATCGACGCGTGGGACACGGTCGGGGACATCCTGAAGAACCCCGACTACGTCAACGCGGGCCTCGGCGGCGTCGACTCGATCGCCACCACGCCGTGGACGGACGCGGGCTTCCCGATCCTCGACGGCACCTGCTGGCTGCACCGCGCGGCGAACTTCTACCAGACGCAGTGGCCCGAGGGCACCGAGGTCGCGCCGGACGGCGACGTCTACGCCTTCTACCTGCCGACCAACCAGACCGACATCAAGCCGGTCCTGGGCGGCGGCGAGTTCGTGGCGGCGTTCGACGACCGTCCCGAGGTGCAGGCGTTCCAGACCTACCTGTCGAGCGCGGACTGGGCCAACACCAAGGCCAAGACCACCCCGATGGGCGGCTGGGTCAGCGCCAACAACGGCCTGGACCCCGACAACCTGGCCACCGAGTTCGACAAGCTGTCGGCGGAGATCCTCGCCGACCCGAACTCCGTGATCCGGTTCGACGCGTCCGACCTGATGCCCGGTGAGGTCGGTGCCGGCACGTTCTGGACCGCGATCGTCAACTGGCTGACCGGCACCTCCACGGAGGATGCCGCGAAGTCGGTCGAGGACTCCTGGCCCGCCGGCTCCTGACGGGGTCGGGCATCGATCGACTGATCGGCTGACGGCCCGCCCGGCGGGGCGCGGGGGCAGCACCCCCCGTCCCGCCGGGCGGGCCCGTCCGGTTCGGAGGCGTACATGGACTGGTTGACGAGCGCGAGCTCGGTGGGCGAGAAGTTCGCCCTGATGTTCCTGGCGGTCGCGCTGTTCGTGGTCGTCATGGGCGCGATCCTGTTCCTGGTGGACCGGCCCAGCCGCGTCCCCCGGTGGGTCGTGGCCGCGGCGTTCGCGGGACCCGCGCTGCTGCTGCTGGCGTGGGGGCTCGTGCGCCCCGCGGTGCTCACCCTGTGGAACTCGTTCTTCGACAAGCGCGGGAACGAGTTCATCGGCGTGGACAACTACACCCGCGTGCTCACGGGCGGGCAGTTCCAGAGCGTGCTGACCAACACCGCGATCTGGGTGATCCTGGTGCCGATCGCGTCGACGCTGATCGGCCTGGTCTACGCGGTGCTGGTGGACCGCACCCGGTTCGAGAAGCTCGCCAAGGCGCTGGTGTTCATCCCGATGGCGATCTCGATGGTCGGCGCGTCGATCATCTGGAAGTTCGTCTACGAGTTCAAGCCGGACCAGCCCGGCGTGAAGCAGACCGGCCTGCTCAACCAGGTGCTCGTCTGGGTCGGGCTGGAGCCGCAGCAGTTCCTCATCAACGCGCCGTGGAACACCGTGTTCCTCATCGTGGTGATGGTGTGGATCCAGACCGGTTTCGCGATGACCGTGCTGTCCGCAGCCATCAAGGCGATCCCCGACGACATCGTCGAAGCCGCCCGGCTGGACGGCCTGCACGGCGTCAAGATGTTCCGCTTCATCACGGTGCCGTCGATCCGGCCGGCGCTGGTGGTCGTCCTCACGACGATCGCCATCGGCACGCTCAAGGTGTTCGACATCGTCCGGACCATGACCGGCGGCCAGTTCGACACCCAGGTGATCGCGAACGAGTTCTACACGCAGGCGTTCCGGCAGAACAACCAGGGGCTGAGCTCGGCGCTCGCGGTCATCCTCTTCATCCTGGTCGTGCCGATCGTCATCTACAACGTGCGGCAGCTGCGCAGGTCGGAGGAGATCCGATGACCACCACCCCGCTCCCCCCGACCGGGCCGTTCGCGGAGGCGTTCGAGGAGACCGCCGACGCGGGCGGAGAGCCGGGACGCCAGCGCCGGCTCTCGCGGCTCGAGAGGCGAGCCATCGCCACCAAGGGCAAGCTGTCGTCGCCCTGGGCGTCGTTCCTCGCGATCGTGATCGCGATCCTGTGGACGATCCCGTCCGTCGGCCTGCTGGTCACGTCGTTCCGGCCCGAGCTCGACATCCGCCGCTCGGGCTGGTGGACCGTCTTCGGCGGCCTGCTCAACGGCGAGGCCGAGTTCACGCTCGACAACTACGACCAGGCGCTGTTCGGCTCCGGGGCGAACCTGGCGACGTACTTCGTCAACTCGTTCGTCATCACGATCCCGGCGGTGATCATCCCGATCACCATCGCGCTGCTCGCGGCGTACGCGTTCGCGTGGATCGACTTCAAGGGCCGCAACATCCTGTTCGTCGCGGTGTTCGCGCTGCAGATCGTCCCGCTGCAGGTGGCCCTCGTGCCGCTGCTGCGCGACTACGTGAGCGCGGGCGTCGCCGGGTCGTTCTGGACGGTCTGGCTGTCGCACTCGATCTTCGGCCTGCCGCTGGCGATCTTCCTGCTGCACAACTTCATGAAGGACATCCCGTCGTCCCTCGTGGAGGCGGCCCGCGTCGACGGCGCGGGGCACGTGAAGATCTTCTTCCGGGTGCTGCTGCCGCTGCTGGTCCCGGCCATCGCGGCGTTCGGCATCTTCCAGTTCCTCTGGGTGTGGAACGACCTGCTCGTCGGCCTGACGTTCGCGTCGCCGAACTCCCGGCCGCTGACCGTCGCGGTCGCCGAGATGGCGGGCAGCCGCGGCGGCGACTGGCACGTGCTGACCGCCGGGGCGTTCATCTCGATGGTGGTGCCGCTCATCGTGTTCATCTCGCTGCAGCGGTACTTCGTGCGCGGCCTCCTGGCGGGCTCCGTCAAGGGCTGACCCGGGCCCGCGCCCGCTCGGGTGGAAGGTCTGGCCGGACACGCCCACGGCGTGTCCGTCACGACCTTCCACTGCGGGCGGCTGCGAGGATGAGGCCGTGCGCGTACTCGGTGTGGACCCCGGACTCACCCGCTGCGGGCTGGGCGTGGTCGACGGGCTGCCCGGCCGGAAGGTGCGGATGGTGGCCGTCGGGGTCGCGCAGAGCGCGCCGGCCGCCGACATCGACCAGCGGCTGCTCGTCATCGCGGCGACCATCGACGAGTGGCTCGAGGAGCACGCGCCCGACGCGCTGGCCGTGGAGCGGGTGTTCGCCCAGCACAACGTCAGCACCGTGATGGGCACCGCGCAGGTGGCCGGCATCGCGATGCTCGCGGCTGCCCGCCGGCGGATCCCGGTCGCGATGCACACGCCGTCCGAGGTGAAGGCCGCGGTCACCGGCAGCGGCCGGGCGGAGAAGCCGCAGGTGCAGGCGATGGTGCAGCGGCTGCTGTCCCTCGACGAGCTGCCCCGGCCCGCGGACGCCGCCGACGCGCTCGCGCTGGCGATCTGCCACCTGTGGCGCCCGGCCGGCGCGGTCGGCGCCCCGCAGCGCGCGCCCGGCTCGATGACCGCCGCGCAGCGCGCGTGGGCGCAGGCCGAGCAGGCGGCCCGCCGGGTCCCGACCCGCTGACCCTCGGCCGCGTGTCGTTCGTACACCTGTTCGTACGCGTGGCAGACTGCACGCCGGGCGCCCGGTCACGCCGGTCCCGCGCCCGCCGCGACTGGGAGGAGCCGGAGTGATCGCCTCGGTGCACGGGACGGTGCAGGCCGTGCGGCTGGACGCCGCGGTGGTGGAGGTCGGCGGCGTCGGCATGCTCGTGCAGGCGACCCCGGCGACGCTCGCGGGCCTGCGGGTCGGCGCGACCGCCACGCTGCACACCTCGCTGGTGGTGCGCGAGGAGTCGCTGACCCTGTTCGGGTTCGCCGACGACGACGAGCGCGAGGTGTTCGAGGTGCTGCAGCAGGTCAGCGGCGTGGGCCCGCGGCTCGCGCTGGCGATGCTCGCCGTGCACACCCCGGACGGGCTGCGCCGCGCGGTCGCCACCGAGGACCTGGCCGCGCTCAAGCGGGTGCCGGGCATCGGGCAGAAGGGCGCCCAGCGGATCGTGCTGGAGCTCGCGGACCGCCTCGGGGCCCCGGCCCCGGTCGCGCTCGCCGGCGGCGCAGCGGCCCCCGCCGGGCCGGCCGACCGCCGCGACCAGGTGGTCGACGCGCTCGTGGGCCTGGGCTGGAACCAGAAGGCCGCCGCGGACGCGGTCGCCGCCGTCCTCGACGGCAGCGACGAGCCGGTGGGGGAGGCCGAGGTCGCGGGCGTGCTGCGCGCGGCGCTGCGCACCCTGGGCGGCGGCCGTGGCTGACGACGAGGTCGACCTGGGCGTCGACGTCGACCCGGCGGGCTCGGTCGTGCGCCCCGGCGCCGACGACCTGGAGCGCGCCGCCGAGGCCGCGCTGCGCCCGCGGCACCTCGACGAGTTCGTGGGCCAGAAGGTCGTGCGCGAGCAGCTGTCGCTCGTGCTGCAGGCCGCCCTCGGCCGGGGCCGGGCCCCGGACCACGTGCTGCTGTCCGGGCCGCCCGGGCTGGGCAAGACGACGCTCGCGATGATCATCGCCGCGGAGCTCGGCACCTCGCTGCGCGTCACCAGCGGCCCCGCGATCCAGCACGCCGGCGACCTCGCCGCGATCCTCTCCTCGCTGGAGGAGAACGAGGTGCTGTTCATCGACGAGATCCACCGGCTCGCGCGGCCCGCCGAGGAGCTGCTGTACGTCGCGATGGAGGACTTCCGGGTCGACGTCGTCGTGGGCAAGGGGGCGGGCGCGAGCGCGATCCCGCTGGCGCTGCCGCCGTTCACGGTCGTCGGCGCCACCACCCGCGCGGGCCTGCTCCCGGCGCCGCTGCGCGACCGGTTCGGGTTCACGGGGCACCTCGACTTCTACGCCGACGACGAGCTGGAGCGGGTGCTGGTCCGGTCCGCCGGCCTGCTGGGCGTGCCGCTCGCGCACGAGGCGGCCGCCGAGATCGCCTCCCGGTCCCGCGGCACCCCGCGCATCGCCAACCGGCTGCTGCGCCGGGTGCGCGACTGGGCGCAGGTGCGCGGCGACGGCACGCTGTCGCTCGACGCCGCCCGCGCGGCGCTCGAGGTGTACGAGGTCGACCGCCGCGGCCTCGACCGGCTCGACCGGTCCGTGCTCACCGCGCTGTGCACCCGGTTCGGCGGCGGCCCGGTCGGGCTCACCACGCTGGCCGTGGCGGTGGGCGAGGAGCCGGAGACCGTCGAGACCGTCGCCGAGCCGTTCCTGGTGCGCGAGGGGCTGATCGGGCGGACCCCGCGCGGTCGCGTCGCGACGCCCGAGGCGTGGGCGCACCTGGGGCTGTCCGCCCCGACCCCGGCGGATACGCTGTTCGGCTGAGACCCCGCGCGCCGCGGCGGCACGAACAGGTCCCGCACAGGGAACCGGCGCGCGCCCGCGGTCGTTAGGAGCCCGGAGCCGTGGCGCCTAGACTGCGGCCGACGTCGTACGCAGTCAGGAGCTGTTTCTTCGTGGACCCGACCTTCCTCATCATCCTCGTCATCGGCCTCGGGGCGATGTGGCTGCTGTCCAGCCGCCAGCGCAAGGCGCAGCGGGAGCAGCTCAGCTTCCGCGACAACCTGCAGCCCGGCCAGCGGGTGATGACCGGCTCCGGCATGTACGGCACGGTCGTCGACGTCGACGGCGACGAGGTCACCCTCGAGTCGACGCCCGGCCAGCAGTCCGTGTGGATCAAGGCCGCGATCGCGCGCCTCGTCGAGCCGCCGGTGGCCGACGAGGACGAGGCCGACGAGGTCGACGGCGACGACGCCGAGTGGCGCGACGAGCCGGGCGCCATCCCGCCGGGCCGGATCGACGTCCCGGACGACCTCTCCTCGCTGCAGCCGCCGCGGGACGACGAGGGCCCCGACAGCACCAAGAAGCCCCAGCAGTAGTCGACCGGGCGCCGGCCACCCGCGCACCGCGGGGCCGGCGCCCTTCATCCGCACCGCCCGCCGTCCGCGGGCGGTGCGCGCACGAGAGAAGACGGTCCGTTGGCCCCACCCACACGCCGCCGCCACCCGGCGCGCATCCTGCTCACGCTCGCCGTGATCACGGTCGCCGTGTTCGGCGCGATCTTCGCCGGCACCAAGCTGTCGGACGCGACCTGGACGCCCAAGCTCGCCCTCGACCTCGAGGGCGGCACCCAGCTCATCCTGGCGCCCGTCGCCCAGGACGAGTCCCGCGTCACCTCGGAGACCATCGCCCAGGCGATCGAGGTCATCCGGCAGCGCGTCGACTCGTCCGGCGTGGCCGAGGCCGAGATCAGCTCGCAGGGCGGGTCCAACATCGTCGTGGCCCTCCCGGGTCGCCCGAGCGAGGAGACGCTGGACCTGGTCCGCACCTCCGCGCAGATGGAGTTCCGGCCGGTCCTGACCTACGGCGCGGCGACGCCCACGGCCACCCCGTCGGCCAGCCCCACGGACGGCGCCACGGAGCCCTCGGACCAGCCGACGAAGGCGGCCCCGGACTCCGCGAGCGACGCCGAGTACTACATCACCCCCGCCGTGCAGGCGGAGTACGACGCCCTCGACTGCACCGACCCCGCGAACCTCACGGGCGGCAAGCAGGTCGCGGCCGACGAGGCGATGGTCACCTGCGACCCGGACGGCACCGTCAAGTACGTCCTCGGCCCGGTCGAGGTCGAGGGCTCGCACATCGCGAACGCCAGCTCCGGCCTGCAGGTCAGCCAGTCCGGCGCGGTCACCAACAACTGGGCCGTGAACCTGGAGTTCGACCGCACCGGCACCCGGCAGTTCGCGGACGTCACCGAGCGGCTGCAGGGCCTGTCCTCGCCGCAGAACCAGTTCGCCATCGTGCTCGACGGCCTGGTCATCTCGGCGCCGTCGCTCGACCCCGGCGTCATCATCTCGGACGGCAAGGCGGAGATCTCCGGCTCGTTCACCCGGGACTCCGCGACGGCCCTCGCCAACCAGCTGAAGTTCGGCGCGCTGCCGCTGAGCTTCGAGGTGCAGAGCGAGGAGCAGATCTCCGCGACGCTCGGCTCCGAGCAGCTGGAGAAGGGCCTGATCGCCGGCCTCATCGGCCTGATCCTGGTCGTCATCTACTCGCTGTTCCAGTACCGCGCGCTCGGCCTGGTGACCGTCGCGTCGCTGGTCATCGCGGCGGTGCTCACGTACGGCGTGATCACGCTGCTGTCCTGGACCCAGGGCTACCGGCTGTCGCTCCCCGGCGTCGCCGGGTTGATCGTCGCCATCGGCATCACCGCGGACTCGTTCATCGTGTACTTCGAGCGCATCCGCGACGAGCTGCGCGAGGGCCGGACCCTGGTCGCCGCCGTGGACCGGGCCTGGGAGCGCGCGCGCCGCACGATCCTGGCGTCCGACGCGGTGAACTTCCTGGCCGCCGTGGTGCTCTACTTCCTCGCGGTCGGCTCGGTGCGCGGCTTCGCGTTCACCCTCGGCCTCACGACGCTGCTCGACCTGCTCATCGTGTTCACCTTCACCCACCCGGTGATGAAGCTGATCGCGAAGACGCGGTTCTTCGGCAGCGGCCACCCGCTGTCCGGCCTCGACCCGCGCCGGCTCGGCGCCCCCGAGTCGACCCGCTACGTCGGCCGCGGCCGCGTGGTCACCGGTCGGCGCGCGGACGCCGACGCGCCCGCGGAGGAGCCCGCCGACCTCGGCGCCCGGACCTCGACGCTCGTCGCGGCCCCGGTCGGCGCGGGTGGCACGATCGCCGAGCGCCGCGCCGCCGCGCGCGCCGCGCAGGCCGAGGCGGAGTCCGGCACGGCCGCACCCGCCGACGCCGACGACGCCGGGACGACCGGCACCACCGACACCGACGAGGCACCCGACGGCAGCACCCCCGCCGCGCGACGCACCGAGGGGAGCGAGTCCTGATGGCCGTCAACTTCGCCCAGTGGGGCAACGACCTGTACACGGGCCGCCGCTCGTACGACATCGTCGGTCGCCGCCGCACCTGGTTCCTGATCTCCGGGATCCTCGTGCTGCTGTCCGCCGTGCTGCTGTTCAAGCCGGGCCTGCACCCGGGCATCGAGTTCCGCGGCGGCTCGCAGTTCACGGTGTCGAAGGTGTCGACCACGGACCAGCAGCCCGCCATCGACGCGGTCACCGAGATCGCCCCCGAGGAGGTGCCGCGCGTCAGCAACGTCGGCTCGTCCACGCTGCGGATCCAGACCTCGGAGCTCACCAACGACCAGGTGACCCAGGTCCGCACGGCGCTCGAGGACGCGTACGGCGTGTCCGACGACGACGTGGCGAGCGCGTTCATCGGCCCGACCTGGGGCGCGGACGTGTCCAAGAAGGCCGCGACGTCGCTGATCGTGTTCCTGGTGCTCGTCAGCATCGTCATGACGGTGTACTTCCGGAACTGGCGCATGGCCGTCGCCGCGATCGTCGCGCTGTTCCACGACATCGTCATCACCGCGGGCGTGTACGCCGCGGTGGGCTGGGAGGTCACGCCGGCGACGGTGATCGGCTTCCTCACGATCCTCGGGTACTCGATCTACGACACCGTCGTGGTGTTCGACAAGGTCCGCGAGAACACCGTGGGCATCACCGACCAGACGCGCGCCACCTACGAGGAGCGCGCGAACCTCGCCGTCAACCAGACGCTGGTCCGCTCGATCAACACCTCGGTCGTGGCGCTGCTGCCGGTCGCGGGCATCCTGTTCATCGGGGCGTTCGTGCTCGGCGCCGGCACGCTGCGCGACATCGCGCTCGCGCTGTTCGTCGGCATGATCGTCGGCGCCTTCTCGTCGATCTTCCTCGCCACGCCGCTCGAGGTGGTGCTCCGCCTGCGCGAGCAGCCGATCCGCGAGCACACCGCGAAGGTGCTGGCCGCCCGCGCGCGGCTCGCCCAGGGCGGGCTGGGCGAGGACGCCTCCTCGGAGGAGGTCGCGGTGGCGCGGTTCACGGGCCAGGTGCGCCCCGGCGGTCACCAGGGAGTCGCGGCGCAGCCGCGCAGGAAGAAGGGCCGGCGATGAGCGGCGTGCAGGACGTGAGCGGGCAGCACCGCGGGCTGACGGGCCAGGCGCTCGTCGACCGGGTCGAGGAGCTCGTGCGCAGCGTCCCCGACTACCCGACGCCGGGCGTCGTGTTCAAGGACATCACCCCGCTGCTCGCGGACGGCCCGGCGTTCGACGCCGTCGTGCGCGAGATGGCCGCCCGCGTCCCGGGCCCGGTCGACCTGGTCGCCGGCATGGAGGCGCGCGGGTTCATCCTCGCGGCGCCGGTCGCGATGGCGCTCGGCGCCGGCTTCCTGCCGGTGCGCAAGGCCGGCAAGCTGCCCGGCCCGACCGCCCGCCGGGACTACGAGCTCGAGTACGGCGCGGCCTCGGTCGAGCTGCACCCGTTCACGGTCCCGGCCGGCTCGCGCGTGCTGGTGGTCGACGACGTGCTCGCGACCGGCGGCACCGCGCAGGCGACCGTCGAGCTGCTGGAGGAGTGCGGGGCCGAGGTCGTCGGCCTGTCCTTCCTCATGGACCTCACGTTCCTCCCGGGCCGGTCCCGGCTCGCGGGCCGGCACGTGGACGCGCTGCTGGCCGTCTGACCCGTCCGCCGACGCCGCCGTCACCCGCCCCGGGGTGCCGGCGGCGTCGTGCTGCGGGCCGTGACGCGGTGCGCCGCCGCGACGCCGTAGAATCGTGCGGATCGACAGCGCGTCCGGTCCGTCCGGGCCGCGTCGTCATCGGACAGCCGGGGGGACCCGGCACGGCGGGAGGCGTGCATGGCGGAGCCACGGACCTCGGCAGGACCCGACGCACGGCCGGAGGCGCCCGCGACCACGGGCGGCACCAGCCGGGTGCGGTCACGCCTGGCCCGGTTCGGGCAGATCCGCGGACCGCAGCAGTCGCCGGTGATCGAGCCGCTGCTCCAGGCGGTCCGGACGAACCACCCCAAGGCCGACCTCAGCCTGATCGAGCGCGCCTACGTCACGGCCGAGCGCGCGCACCGCGGCCAGCTCCGCAAGAGCGGCGACCCGTACATCACGCACCCCGTCGCCGTCGCGACGATCCTGGCCGAGCTCGGCATGACCCCGCCGACGCTCGCCGCGGCGCTGCTGCACGACACGGTCGAGGACACGTCGTACTCCCTGGACCAGCTCCGCACGGAGTACGGCCCCGAGATCGCGATGCTCGTCGACGGCGTCACCAAGCTCGACAAGGTGACCTACGGCGACGCCGCGCAGGCCGAGACCGTGCGCAAGATGGTCGTCGCGATGTCCAAGGACATCCGGGTGCTGGTCATCAAGCTCGCCGACCGGCTGCACAACGCCCGGACCTGGAAGTTCGTCCCCGCGGCGTCGGCCGAGAAGAAGGCCCGCGAGACGCTCGAGATCTACGCGCCGCTCGCGCACCGCCTCGGCATGAACACCATCAAGTGGGAGCTCGAGGACCTGTCGTTCTCGACGCTGTACCCGAAGGTGTACGACGAGATCGTGCACCTGGTCGCCGAGCGCGCGCCGGCCCGCGAGGAGTACCTGGCCGTGGTCCGCGAGCAGGTCGGCGCCGACCTGCGCAGCGCGAAGATCAAGGCGACGGTCACCGGCCGGCCGAAGCACTACTACTCGATCTACCAGAAGATGATCGTGCGGGGCCGCGACTTCGCCGACATCTACGACCTGGTCGGCGTACGGGTCCTGGTCGACACGGTGCGGGACTGCTACGCGGCGCTGGGCGCGCTGCACGCGCGGTGGAACCCGGTCCCGGGCCGGTTCAAGGACTACATCGCGATGCCCAAGTTCAACCTCTACCAGTCGCTGCACACGACGGTGATCGGCCCCGGCGGCAAGCCCGTCGAGATCCAGATCCGCACGCACGACATGCACCGGCGCGCGGAGTACGGCGTCGCGGCGCACTGGAAGTACAAGGAGAACGCCAAGGGCGCCGGGGCGGACGCCGACGGCAACGACATGGCGTGGCTGCGCCAGCTCGTCGACTGGCAGAAGGAGACCGCGGACCCCTCGGAGTTCCTGGACTCGCTGCGGTTCGAGATCGCGGACGGCGAGGTCTACGTCTTCACGCCCAAGGGCGACGTCATGGCGCTGCCCGCCGGCGCCACCCCCGTCGACTTCGCGTACGCGGTGCACACCGAGGTCGGGCACCGCACGATGGGCGCCCGGGTCAACGGCCGGCTCGTCCCGCTCGACTCGACGCTGGAGAACGGCGACGTCATCGAGGTGTTCACCTCGAAGTCCGAGACCGCCGGCCCGTCCCGCGACTGGCTCGGGTTCGTCACCAGCCCCCGCGCGCGCAACAAGATCCGCCAGTGGTTCACCAAGGAGCGGCGCGAGGAGGCGATCGAGCACGGCAAGGACGCCATCGCCAAGGCGATGCGCAAGCAGAACCTGCCGATCCAGCGCCTGCTGTCCCACGAGTCCCTGGTCGCCCTCGCGAACGAGATGCGGTACGCCGACGTCTCCGCCCTGTACGCGGCGATCGGCGAGGGCCAGGTCTCCGCGGCCACCGTCGTGCAGCGGCTCGTGCACGCGATGGGCGGCGAGCCCGGGGCCGAGGAGGACATCGCCGAGGTCGCCCGCCCGGGCCAGACCGCGCGCCGCGTCCGCACCGGCGACCCGGGCGTGGTCGTCAAGGGCGTGGACGACATCTGGGTGAAGCTCGCCAAGTGCTGCACCCCGGTGCCGGGCGACGACATCATCGGCTTCGTCACCCGCGGCCAGGGCGTGAGCGTGCACCGGTCCGACTGCATCAACGTCACCGCCCTGCGCGCCCAGCCCGAGCGGATGGTCGACGTCGAGTGGAGCCAGGGGAGCACCGCGCTGTTCCTCGTGCAGATCCAGGTCGAGGCGCTGGACCGCAGCCGGCTGCTCTCGGACATCACCCGGGTGCTGTCCGACCACCACGTCAACATCCTGTCCGCGTCGGTGTCCACGTCCCGCGACCGGGTCGCCCAGTCGCGGTTCGTGTTCGAGATGGCGGAGCCGTCGCACCTCGCGTCGGTGCTGGCGGCCGTGCGCAAGGTGGAGGGCGTGTTCGACGTCTACCGGATCACGGGCGCGAAGGCGGAGCAGCCGGTCGTCGACGCGTAGCGGCGCCGGGGTCCGCCGCGGTCGCGGCGGTCCCGGCGGTCGCGCCGGGCGGTGGGGTCTGTCTCTTCTGCACATCTCCGAGCCCACGAGACATGGCGCCTGG
>NZ_JBYTEP010000035.1:0-46850 GCF_058792015.1 Cellulomonas sp. EB106-03-03-XG116 | reverse complement strand
CGCTCGTCCCGCGCCGCGCGCACCGCCGCCGCGGCCGCCTCGACCGCGGACCGCCGTACCGGGCCGCCCTCGGCCTCGCCGCCGAACGGGTCCGCGGGCCACACCGCGCCCGCCGCCTCCTGCGTCCGGGGGTTCTCGGTGCTCTCGTCGGGCAGGTCGGCCCAGCCGGCGACCCGCGCCAGCCCGGCGTCCACCACCTCGGTCAGGAACACCGACGGCGGCCGCACCCGCGACCCGTCGCCCCACCACGCTCCGGTCAGCAGCAGCGCCGCCCGCGCGCGGGTGAACGCCACGTACGCGAGCCGCCGCTCCTCGGCGACCTGGTGGTCGCCCGCGTCGAGCAGGAACTGCTTGCGCCGCTCCTCCAGGTCCTTCGGGTCCGCGGCGCCGGCGTAGGCGAAGTCGGGCAGGTCGTGCCGGTCGCCACGCAGCGGGTAGGGCAGCTCGCCGAGGCCGGTCAGCCAGGCGGAGTCGGTCGGGCCGTTCGGGCCCTGGGTGCGGGTGGCGGGCAGCCCGCCGTCGACCAGGCCGGCCACGGCGACCGCGTCCCACTCCAGCCCCTTGGCGGCGTGCACGGTGATGAGCTGGACGGCGTCGGGGTCCGGCTCGGCGACCGGCATGTCGAGGCCGTGCTCGTGCGCGTCGGCCGACTCCAGCCAGGCGAGGAACCCGCCGAGGGTCGGGTCGTCGGTCGCGTCGGCGTACCGCACGGCGACCTCGCGGAACGCGTCGAGGTGCGCGCGCGCCCGGCCCGGCGCGACGCCCGCGCGGGACGCGACCTCGATGTCGAGGCCCCACAGCCGCTCGGCGTGCGCGACGAGCTCCGGGAGCGAGAGGTAGGTGTGCTGCCGGACGGCGCGCAGCACCTCGCCGACCGCCGTGACCCGGGCCAGGCCGGTCGGGGTGAGGCCGCGGCCGGACGGGCTCCGCCACCCGGGCGGGGGCGGGGAGTCGACCGCGTCGACGATGCTGCGCTCGTCGACGACGTCGGCCACGACCGGGGCGGGCTCGGCGGCGCCGTCGCCGGGGACCCCCGCGGACGGGGCGCCGTCGATCGCGACCCCGTCGCCCGCGAGGGCACCGGGGCCCACGGCGCCCGGCGCCCCCGCCGCCGATGCCGCCCGGTCCCGCGCCACGGCCGCCGCCGCGCGGGCGTCGAGCCCCTGGGCGAGGTGCGCCGACCAGTCCGCGAGCGCGTGCAGGTCCGCCGCGCCGAGCATCGTGCGCGCGCCGGTGAGCAGCCGCATGAGCGCGTCCCCGCGCGACGGGTCGTGGGCCGCCTGCAGGATCGCGACGACGTCGACCACCTCGGGCGTGTTCAGCAGGCCGCCGAGGCCGACGACCTCGACCGGCAGCCCCGCGGCGCGCAGGGCGCGGTGCAGCACCGGGAACTGCGCGCGCTTGCGGCACAGCACCGCCGCGGTCACCCCGCCGCCGCCGGGCGCGGGCGCGCCCCCGTCGACCCCGGGGCCGCCCTCGGGCCGCCAGCGCGCGACGACGAACTCCGCGACCGCCTGCGCCTCCTCCTCCAGCGTGGGCGCGAGGTGGGCGATCACCTCGCCGGCCCCCGCACCGGGGCGGGCGCCGAGGGTCGGCAGCGCCACGCGCGCCTTCTCCGGCCGGCGCAGGGGCGCGGCGACGTGGTTGGCGGCGTCGAGGACGGCGACGTCGTTCCGCCAGGAGGTCGACAGGGCGTAGACCGCCGCAGGGCGCCGGTCGCCGTCGGCGGCGACGTCGGGGAAGTCGGTCGGGAACCGCTCGAGCCCCCCGGCGCTGGCGCCGCGCCAGCCGTAGATCGACTGGTGCGGGTCGCCGACCGCGGTGACCGGGTGCCCGCCGCCGAACAGCTGCGAGAGCAGCACCAGCTGCGCGTAGGAGGTGTCCTGGTACTCGTCGAGCAGCACCACCCGGAACCTGGCCCGCTCCCCCGCGCCGACCTCCGGCACGTCCCGGGCCAGCCGGGCGGCGATCGCGACCTGGTCGCCGAAGTCGAGGGCGTCCGCCGCGCGCTTGCGCTCCCGGTACGCCGCGACGAGGTCGAGCATCCGCTGCCGCTCGCGCAGCGACGCCACGAGCTCGCGCACCTTGGCGTAGGGCTGCCGCGGCGGGGTGCCGGGCGGGGTCGCCTCGATGTCGTCGACGATCCCCTCGATGCCACGGCGCGCCTCGTCGGCGTCGATCAGGTGCTCGTCCAGCGCGCCGGACAGCGTGAGCACCGCCTCGACCACCGTCGACACGGCGGCGGACGAGTCGAGGTCGGCGGTCCACGACTCGACGACCTCGCTGGCCAGCTGCCACTGCGCCGCCTCGCCGAGCAGGCGGGCGGACGGCTCGACGCCGATCCGGAGGCCGTGGTCCCCGACGAGGGACGCGGCGTACGCGTTGTACGTGGAGATGGTCGGCCGGGCGACGGTGAGGAGCGCCGCGCCGCCGTCGGCCGCGTCCTCGGCGACGGACAGCCCGGGCAGGTGCACGCCCTCGGCCGCGGCGGCGCGCGCGAGGTGCCGCAGCCGGCGCCGGACGCGCTCGGCGAGCTCGCCGGCGGCCTTGCGGGTGAACGTGAGGCCGAGGACCTCTTCGGGCGCGACGAGGCCGTTCGCGAGCAGCCAGACGACGCGCGCGGACATGGTCTCGGTCTTGCCCGACCCCGCGCCCGCGACGACGAGCGCGGGGCTGAGGGGCGACTCGATGACCGCGACCTGCTCGTCGGTCGGCGGGTCGCGGCGCAGCAGCCGGGCGATGTCCTGGGCGGACAGCGTGGCGGCCAGGGCGGGCGCGGTCACGCGACCACCTGCCCGCCCTCGTCGCGCAGCGGGCAGGACCGGCGCACCGGGCAGCGGTCGCACAGGGGGTTCGCGGTCGCGGCGAACGACGAGGCGGCCATCCGCTCCGCCACCTCCTCGATGTGGGTCCGGGCCCAGGACGGGTCGTCCGGGGCGTCCGGGCCGAGCGGCGGCTGCTCGCGGAGCGCCGCCTTGTTCTTGTTGACGTCGGAGACGAACACGAGCTGCGCGCCCGCGCTGACCGCCCCGGGGGTCAGGCCCTCGACCGCCCCGGCGTCCACCGCGAGCTGGTACGCGCCGAGCTGCGGGTTGGTGGTGGCCTCCTGGGCCGACGGGGCGGTGCGGCCGGTCTTGAGGTCGACGACGCGGACCGGCACCGGCCCCTCGTCGCCGGCGGTGGCCCCGGCACCGCCGTCGCCCGGCTCGGCCCGCTCGACCCGGTCCAGCGTCCCGCGCACCACCGCGCGGTCCAGCTCGAGCTCGAACCGCGCCTCGATCGCCAGCGGCTCGCCGGCGCGCTCCAGGTAGTCCGCCAGGCGCCCGACCATCGCCTCGGCGCGCCGGCGCTCCAGCGTCGCGGGCCAGCCGTGCCCGAGCCCGAGCTCCGGCCACCGCCGGTCGAGCTCCGCCATCAGCGCCTCCCGGCCGCCCCGCGGGTGCGTCTGCGCCAGGGCGTGCACGAGCGTGCCGAGCGACTGCCGCGCGCTGCTCGGCGCCGTGCCGCCGGCGGCCTCGAGGGCCCAGCGCAGCGTGCAGGTGCCGGCGGTCTCGATGCGGGAGGGCGACACGGGGACCCGCTGCCCCTCGGCCCACAGCGGCGCGTCGCTCGACGGGTCGGCGAGCCCGTGCCACTCCGCGGGGTCGGCGCCGGGTACGCCCTCGTCGACCAGGCGCGCGAGCACGGCGGCGGCCTCCGCGTCGGGCGCGCCCGCGCGCGCGGACTGCTCCAGCCGGCCGCGCAGCTGCGCCACGAGGCCGCGCAGGTCCAGCGGCGCGGGCGCGGCGGTGCGGCGCGGGTCGTCGTCCTCGTCGTTCGGCTCGACGAGGTCGAGGAACGGCGACGGCTGGTCGTCCTCGTCGGACACCGCGGTGACGAGCAGCACCCGCCGGGCGCGCGACACGGCGACGTGGAAGGAGCGCAGCTCGTCGGCGAGCACCGCGGCCCGCGCGGCGGCGCCGGCCTCTGCCGCGGCGTGGGCCTCGCCGGGGGCGGCGTCCGCACCGGCCGCCCGGCCGGCGCCGCGCCCCGCCAGCACGTCGACCAGCGCCTGCGAGCCCAGCAGCGAGTCGCGCAGCCGCAGGTCGGGCCACACGCCCTCCTGCACGCCCGCGACCGCGACGACGTCCCACTCCCGCCCCGCGGCGCCCGCCGGCGTCAGCACGGAGACGGCGTCCCGGCTGGCGCGCGCGGCGATCGTGTCGGACGGCAGCTCCTGCGCCTCGACCCACTCGAGGAACGCGGCCGCGCGGGCCTGCGGCATCCGGTCGACGAAGGTCTCGGCGGCGCGGAACAGGGCGAGCACGGCATCGAGGTCCCGGTCCGCGCGCGCCCCGCCCGGACCGCCCGTGAGCGCCGACCGCCGCCACGGCTCGGCCAGCCCCGACGCGTCCCAGATCGCCCAGAGCACGGCCTGCGCGTCCGCGCCCGGCGCCGCGGCCGCGGTCCGGCCCTCGGCGAGGACGGTCGCGATCCGGGCGACCGGCCGGCGCACCACCGGCTGGAGCGCGGCGGCGGCCGCCGGGTCCAGCAGCACCTCGACCAGCAGCTCGTCGCTCGCGCGGCCGCCGCCGAGCGCCACCTCCTCCGCCCGGAGGCTGCGCCGGAGCCGGCGCAGGCCCACCGCGTCCATCCCGCCGAGCGGCGAGCAGCACAGCCGCGCGGCGAGCTCGGCGTCCAGGGCGGAGCCGCCCGCGTCGGGACCCAGCGCGACGCGCAGGGCGTCGAGCAGCGGGCGCACGGCGGGCTCGTCGCGCAGCGGCACGTCGCTGCCGACCACCGCGACCGGCACCTGCGCGGAGCCGAGCGCGCGGCGCAGCGCGGTGACCTGGCCGCCGGACCGGGCGATCACGGCCATCTCGGCCCAGGGGGTGCCGTCCTCCAGGTGCGCGCGGCGCAGGGCGTGCGCGACCCAGGCCGCCTCCTGCGCGGGGCTGGGCAGCACGGCGGCGCGGAGCACGTCGCGGGGCACGGCGTCGTGGCCGGCCCGGCCGGGCTCGACGCCCTGCGTCGGCAGGTCGACCGCCGCGGGGACACCGGCCCCCGGCACCGGCGCACCGGCCCCCGGCACCGGCAGCGCCCGCCGGTGCGCCGCGCCGCCGACCACCGCCACCCGCTCGGCCACCCGCGCGGCCACGCCGCGCAGCACCGGCCCGTGCCGCCGCACGCCGTCGAGCACCAGGCGCACCGCCCCGAGCTCCCCCGGCCCGGTCCCGGCGACGTCCGCCCGACCGACCAGCGCCGGCGTCGCCCCGCGGAACGTCTGGACCGCCGCGTCCGGGTCGGCGAGCAGCAGCAGCCGCGCGCCGTCGTCCTGCAGCACCCGCAGCAGCCGCGCCGTCGCCTCGGTCGCCTCCTGGTAGTCGTCGACCACCACCAGCCGCCACCGCGGGCGGGGCCCGGGCAGCTCGTCCTCCCAGGTGCGCAGCACCTCGGCCGCCTCCTCGACGACGACCGCCGGGTCGTACCGCGCGCCGGCGTCGGGCGTGCCCGCGCGCAGCGTCGTCACGTCCACGTACTCCTGGTACAGCCCCGCCGCGGCGACCCACTCGGGCCGGCCGTGCCGCTCGCCGAGCAGCGCCAGGTCCTCGGGCTCGACCCCGCGCTCGGCGGCGCGCATGACGAGGTCGCGCAGCTCGCCGCGGAACGCGCGCAGCGTGAGCGCCTCCTCCGGCACGCCCGCGGGCCAGCGCAGCGGCACGCCCTCCCCCGCCGCGTGGCCGGCGAGCAGCTCGGCGAGCGCGAGGTCCTGCTCGGGCCCGGAGATCAGCGTCGGCGCCGGGTCCCCGAGGAGGGCGGCGCGCGCCCGCAGCACCGCGAACGCCGCGGCCGCCGGGGTGCGCACCATCGCCTGGCCCGTCGTGCGCCGGACCCGCGCGCCGATCCGGTCGCGCAGCTCGGCCGCCGCGCGGCGCCCCGGCGCCAGGACCAGCACCTCGTCCGGCGACGGCAGGTCGGGCGACGGGAACAGCCCGTCGTCGTCCGCGCCCAGCGCCGCCGCGACCGCCTCGACGGCGAGCAGCGTCTTGCCGGTGCCCGCCGCGCCCACGACCAGCAGCGCGGGGTCGGCACCCGCCACGACCCGGTCGACCACGGCCCGCTGGTCCGCGCCGAGGCGGACCGGCGCCGGCACGTCCGCGAGCGCGGGCCGCACGAGGCGCAGCCCGGCCGCGGGGGGCGGGCCGGCGGGGGTCGGGGTCACGGCCCGATCCCATCACACGCCACCGACACCCCGGGCACCGCGGCCGGGCGCGCCCCGAGGCCGTCGACGGGCCGCGGCGGGCGGCCGCGGGACCGGTGTGTGCGTGCCGCGGACGCCCCGCTGAGCGCCCGCCGGCCGTGGCTATCATCGCCCGATGGACCAGCCCCCCGCCGGCCGCGGACGCCCGGCGCGCATGCCCCGCGCGCTCCGCCGCGCGCAGGTCCTGGCGATCGCCCAGGAGCTGTTCACGTCCGAGGGCTTCCACCACGTGTCGATGGACGACATCGCCGACCGCGCCGAGGTCAGCAAGCCGGTGCTGTACCGGCACTTCCCGTCCAAGCTCGACCTCTACCTCACCGTCGTCGACGCGCGCGGGGACGAGCTGCTGTCCGCCGTCGACGCCGCCGTGGCCATGCACCCGCCGGGCGAGGTCCGCCCGCACGACGCCCGCGCCATCCTCACCGGCGTGGTCCGCGCGTACGTGGACTTCGTCGACGGCGCCGGTGAGTCGTCCGCCCTGCTGTTCGAGTCGGACGTCCGGCACGACCTGGAGGTGCGCGCGCGGGTCGAGCGGGCCACCGAGGCCGTCACCCGCCGGCTGCAGTCCGTCCTCGGGGAGGTCGCGGGCGTGCCGGCGGAGACCGCCGCCCTGCTGGCGCCGTCGGTCGCCGCGATGGCCCAGGCCGCCGCGACCCGCCGGCTCCGGGCGCCGGACGGCAGCTCCGCGCGCGACACCGCCACCCTGGTCGCGCGGCTGGCGTGGGGCGGCGTCGCCGGGTTCGTCCCCGGGGCCGCCGCGACCGGCGCAGGGCCGGACGACGTGTCCACCCAGGGCGAACGCGGGCCGCTCGACGGCCCCGTCGACGTCGGCCCGGCCTAGGATGACCGGGCAGCGACACGACGGACGAGGAGACGACGAAGCGTGGACATCACGATCGGTGTGCAGAACCTGCCCCGCGAGCTGGTGATCGAGTCGGACCAGACGGCCGACGAGGTCACCGCCGCCGTCACCGAGGCCCTGAACGGCAAGCCGGTGCTCGAGCTGACCGACAACCGGGGCCGGCGCGTCATCGTGCCGTCCGCCTCGATCGGCTACGTCGAGATCGGCACGGAGTCGAAGGGCCGCGTCGGCTTCGGCGCGATCTGAGCAGCACCCGCAGACGCGACGACGCCCCGCACCGGACATCCGGTGCGGGGCGTCGTCGTCGGGGCGTCAGGCCGTCAGGCCCAGGCGCGACATGCGGCGGGTGTGCTCGGCCGTGAGCTCGCCGAACAGCTTCGCGGGGGCGGCGCCGTCGGCCTCGGCGACCGGTGCCTCCGCGGCGGGCGCGGCGGCCGGCTCCTGGGCCCCGGCGCGGGCCTCCGCCTCCCGACGGGTCACCAGCCGGCCCAGGGCGGGGTGCGCGGACATCGCCTGCTGGACGACGCCGAGCGCCTCCCCGACCAGGCGGCGGCCCCACAGCGCGAGCCGGGACACCAGCACCTCGTCCTGCGCCCCGGCGGCCTCGAGCTCGCCGACGGCGAGGTTCGCGTGCGCCGCGTCGTCGAGCACCTCGAGCAGCAGCGCGCGGGACCGGTCGTCGACGGCGGACGCCGCGATCCGGCAGAAGTCGTCGGACACGCCGTCGGCCACGTAGGACCGGAGCAGCCGCTCCCACCAGGTGCTGGGCTGCGTGCGGGAGTCGAAGTCCTCGAGCAGCCGGGCGTACGCGCCGAGGCACCGCTCGGGCTCGCCGCCGAGCTCGACCACGCGGGCGAGCACCCGGTCCCGGCGGTCGACCGCGGCGGCGGCCAGCCGGCTCAGCTCGAGCTGCTGGGCGGTGGTGGGGGCGACGCGGGCGTCCTCGGCGAGCCGGTTGAACGCGACGTGCTGCAGGTGGGCGACCAGCCCGAGCAGCTCGACGGTGTCGGCGGCCTCGGGGGCGTGCTGCGCCGGCGGCTGGGCCTGCGGCTGGGCGTCGTGAGCGACCTCGGTCATCCGCCCAGGGTAGCGCCGTGCCCGCGTCGACCCTCGCCCGGGCCGGGTGCGCCCGGCTACGATGGGGCCAGCTGAGGGACACCGGACGCGACCTGGAGGCGGGGAGGCGCGTCGCCCGTCTCGTGCACCCGGAGGGTCCCTCGTGTCCGCCCTGAACGCCTACGCGCGCCTGTTCCGCCTGGCCGGCCCGGCCTACGTCCTCGTCGCCTTCCTCGGCCGCCTGCCCATGGCGATGGCCCAGCTCGGCACGCTGCTGCTCGTCTCGACCGCCACCGGCACCTACGGCCTCGGCGGCCTCGCCGCGGGCGCGCTGGCCGTCGCGAACGCGGTCGGCGCGCCGGTCGCCGGCGGCCTCGCCGACCGGTTCGGCCAGCGGCCCGTCGTCCTCGTCCAGTCGCTCGCCGGCGCCGCGGCGCTCGGCGCGCTGACCCTGCTCGCGCACCAGGAGGCGGGCGGCGCGGCGCTGGTCGCCGTCGCCGCCGTCACCGGGCTCGCGCTGCCGCAGGTCGGCCCGCTCGCCCGCGTGCGCTGGCGGCCGATCACCGCCGGCACCGGCCCCGAGCAGCGCCGCCTGGTCGACGCCGCGTTCTCCTACGAGGGCGCCGTCGACGAGGCGTCGTTCGCGATCGGCCCGGCCCTGGTCGGCCTCGTGGCCGTCTGGCTGTCCCCCGCCGGCGCGCTCGTCACGGCCGCCGTCCTGCTGGCCGTGTTCGGCACCGCCTTCGCCCTGCACCCGACCGCCCGGCGCACCGCGACCGGCCCGCACGCCCGGCCCGCCGGCCGGCTGCTCACCCCCGCGTTCGCGGTGCTCGTCGTGGCGCAGGCCGCGGTCGGCGTGCTGTTCGGCGCCACCCAGACAGGCACCACCGTGCTCGCCACCCAGGCGGGCCAGCCCGGCCTCGCGGGCCTGATCCACGCCGTGCTCGGCGTCGGCAGCGCGGCCGCCGGCATCGGCACCGCGTTCATCCCGGCGCGGATCGGGCAGGAGCGGCGCGTGCTCGTCGCCGCGTGCGCCCTGGTCGCGCTGTCCTGGCCGCTGCTGCTGGTCGACTCGCTGCCCGCGCTGACCGCCGCCGTCGCCGTGCTCGGGTTCGCGGTCGCGCCGTACATGATCGGCGTGTTCTCGCTCGGCGAGCGGGTCGTCCCGGCCGGGCGGACCGGCGCCGCGATGACGGCCCTCGCCTCGGCGACCGGCGTGGGCTACGCGCTCGGGTCGAGCATCGCGGGGCGCCTCGCGGACGCGTCCGGCCACACCGCGGCCTTCGCGGTGACCGTGACCACGACCGCCGTCGCGCTGGTGGTCGCGGCGACGCAGCAGCGGCGGCTCCGGGCCGCGGTGGGCGCGGCCGGGCACGCGCCGACCGCGGAGGACACCGCGGAGGACGCCGCGGCGGACGCGCCCGAGCCCGTCGCCGCCGAGCGCTGAGCGCCGGCGGCGCGCCTGCCGCCCGCCCCGTCCCCGCGGTCCGGGCGGCCCTGCGCGTATCATCGGGCGTGTTCATCGGTTGCCCGGTCGTCCCGACCACGGTGCGCCGAGCGAACCGCGGCGCCCCGGCGCCCGGCCCGCTCTCGCTGACTTGCACGATCGGCTGCCGGACCACCTGTGGCGATGCCCGTCGCGGACCCCCCTCGCGGGGCGCGACGCGCCGCACGCCACCTTCACGAGTGAAGAGCAGTCCGTGACCTCGACCGACCCCAGCACCACCGACGCCCTCGCGCCCGAGGACGTCGCCGTGGAGACCATCGACACCCCCACCGCCGCCTCCGTGCAGGCCGCCGACGTGACCTTCGCGGACTTCGACGTCCGCCCCGAGATCGTCCAGGCGCTCGCCGACGCCGGCATCAGCACCCCGTTCCCGATCCAGGCGATGACGCTGCCCGTGGCGCTGTCCGGCCACGACATCATCGGCCAGGCCAAGACCGGCACCGGCAAGACGCTCGGCTTCGGCGTCCCGCTGCTGCACCGCGTCGTCGCCCCCGGCGAGGACGGCTTCGACACCCTGCCCGCCCCGGGCAAGCCGCAGGCGATCGTCATCGTCCCGACCCGGGAGCTCGCGGTCCAGGTCGCCGGCGACCTGGAGACCGCCTCCAAGCGGCGCTCCGTCCGCATCGCGCTGCTCTACGGCGGCCGCGCGTACGAGCCGCAGATCGAGATGCTGCAGCGCGGCGTCGAGGTCGTCGTCGGCACCCCGGGCCGCATGATCGACCTGATGAACCAGGGCCACCTGGACCTGTCCCGGATCAAGTGCGTCGTGCTGGACGAGGCCGACGAGATGCTCGACCTCGGCTTCCTGCCCGACGTCGAGAAGCTGCTGGCCCGCACCCCCGCCTCGCGGCACACCATGCTGTTCTCGGCCACCATGCCGGGCGCCGTCGTCGCGATGGCCCGCCGCTACATGACGCAGCCGACGCACATCCGCGCCTCCGAGCCCGACGACGCCGGCCAGACGGTCAAGAACATCAAGCAGGTCGTCTACCGCGCGCACGCGCTCGACAAGGTCGAGGTGCTGTCCCGCATCCTGCAGGCCGAGGGCCGCGGCCTCACCATCGTGTTCGCCCGCACCAAGCGCACCGCCGCGAAGGTCGCCGACGAGCTCGTCGAGCGCGGTTTCGCCGCCGGCGCCCTGCACGGCGACCTCGGCCAGGGCGCGCGCGAGCAGGCCCTGCGCGCGTTCCGCAACGGCAAGGTCGACGTCCTGGTCGCCACCGACGTCGCCGCCCGCGGCATCGACGTCGACGACGTCACGCACGTCATCAACTACCAGTGCCCCGAGGACGAGAAGACCTACCTGCACCGCACCGGCCGCACCGGCCGCGCGGGCAACAAGGGCACCGCGGTCACGTTCGTCGACTGGGACGACGTCCCGCGCTGGGGCCTGATCGACAAGGCGCTGGAGCTCGGCTTCCCGGAGCCGCAGGAGACGTACTCCTCGTCGCCGCACCTGTACACTGACCTCGGCATCCCCGAGGGCACCACCGGGCGCCTCCCCCGCTCCAAGCGGACCCGCGAGGGCCTGGACGCCGAGGTGCTCGAGGACCTGGGCGAGACCGGCAAGCGGCACTCGTCGGGCCGGGACTCGGGCCCGCGCGACGGCGGCCGCGGCGGCCGGGACTCCGGCCCGCGCGGCGGCTCCCGCGAGGGCGGGCGCGGCGAGGGCCGCGGTCGCTCCGAGGGCGGCGCGCGGACCGAGGGCGGCGAGGGCGGGCGCTCGCGCAGCCGTCGTCGCGGCGGCTCGGGCGACGCCCCCGTCGCGTCGGCCGCGGCCGAGGGCTCGACCGGCCCCGCCGAGGCGACCACCGGCCCCGCCGAGGGCCGCGAGGACGGCGCCGCCCCGCGCCGCCGGCGCAACCGCCGGCGCACCCGCGGCGGCCAGGGCGGCGGCACGGGCGAGCAGGCCCCGACCGCCCCCGCGGAGGCCTGACCCGCACGTACCGCACGCCCGAGGGCGCCCCGGCCACCCGGCCGCGGCGCCCTCGCGCTGTCAGCCCGCACGGTGAGGTCGTCACAACCTGACGAGGTCGTCACTCGTTTCCGCCGACCTCACCAGGTTGTGACGACCTCACGGGCGGACGGCTGCCGGCCGGCGTCACCGGACCGGGCGGGTCGACGGACGACCTGGCCCGGAGCCGGGTCAGGCGCGCGCGTCCGCCGTCGGCGGGGCCGGGGTCGTCGCGAGGGCCCAGCGGATCAGGCGGGTGATCGCCCGGCCGCCGGCGGGGGCCAGCGTCGCGTCCAGCCACGGCACGTCCGGCAGCCCGAGCGGCGCGCGCGACGCCCGCGGCAGGCCCGCGATCGCCGCCGCCGCGAGCACCCCGTACGGCAGCCGGACCGGCACGGGCAGCGGCGGGTCGGCGAGCAGGAACTCCGCGGCCTCCCGCGCCGCCGGCGTCCCGCGCAGCTCCGGGAGGTACGAGTCGAGCGCGGCGCGCAGCCCTGCGGCCGTCTCGGGGAGGTCCTCGGCGCCGAGCGCGCGCCCGACCCGGGCCGACTGCGCCACGTAGGCGTCGCAGCCCGCCGTGTCGAGCGGGTGCGCCCCGTACCGCTGGTGCGCGGTGAGGAACGCGTGCGCCTCGGTGATGTGCACCCAGCGCAGCAGGTGCGGGTCCGAGGCGGCGTACGGCTCGCCGTCCTCGGTGACGCCCGTGATCCGGTCGTGGATGGCCCGCACGGTCGCGACCGCCTGCTCGGCGTGCTCGGCGGTGCCGAACGTCGTGACGGCGAGGAACGTGCTGGTGCGCTGCAGCCGGCCCCACGGGTCGCCGCGGTAGCCGGAGTGCGCCGCGACGGCCGCCATCGCGAGCGGGTGCCAGGACTGCAGCAGCAGCGCGGTCAGCCCGCCGACGAACATGGACGCGTCGCCGTGGACCCGCCGGATCGCGTCGTCGGGGCCGAACCAGCGCGGCCCGGGGGTCAGGTGGATCCGGTCGCGCACCTGCGGGCCGCGCGGGCCGGCGACGCGGGCGAACAGCTCGTCGCCGAGCCGGCCACGGAGGGACGAGGTGGGGGTGCTCACGCGCCGATCCTCGCCCCGCGGGCGCCGCGCGGCGAGCGGGCGGGCGGCGGCGTCCGCCTCACGACCCGGCGTGGAACACGAACGCGGCCGCAGCGACCTGGACCAAGAACCCAGGCGACACGGCGCGCAGTCATCGCGGTGCGCTGGACCGTCCCCGCGGCCTGCCCACCAGCGAGGGACACGGCAAGACTGTCCCCGCGACGAAGGCACGCGCCGCTGTTCCAGCCGCTGTACCCGCACTCAGCGACCGCCGCGAGCCCAGCTGCCACTTCGCTGATACCCACGAGACCGATGGCAACGCCCCCGAGCGCAACCACCCTTGCGTCACCACGAGACCGAGCACCACGACGGCCACGGTCGCGGTGGAGACGCCCCCACCCACGGCGCCCAGCGAAACCGCTTACCTCGCCGGGAGGTGCCGTCATCGCGTGCCCTCAGCGACTGCCAGCGCCAGGAACTGCAGCACGAGCGAGGTGACCGCAGCCAGCGTTCTCAACCGGTCCCATGCGTCGTCTCGCGGCCGCGAGCGCTTACCCCTGTACCGGCCGACCCGGTGCCGCTCGCGACTCGGGGGGAAGCACAACGAGACGACGGACACCACGTGAGCGGCCATTACCACCGCTCGGGCTTCCATCGAGTCGTGCAACACCACGAGGACGGCAGAGGTCATGGCCGTCGCAACCCCGGGTGACCACCACACGCGCTTGGCGAAGCGATCCAACGGCGCGTACGGGTGCGGCGTCCAGTTCTGCGTGATGACGCACGCGAGCAAGGCACCGAAGGGCAGTGCGGCGAGCGCCGGTTCGATGAGCGTCGCAGGGGACCACGCCGTCATCCGCAGATCGACCCTCGGACTGCGCCGAAGGCAGATCCTCCGAGCTGCACACCCGCTCGCGCGCCGAGCGCCGCATTCCTCGAGGATGCGTTCACGTGGCGTGACGTGATCGCGGTCTGCCGGGCGGAGCCACCGCAGCGAATGCCCCGGGTCATCCCGCACCATCGGCCACGCGAAGAGCGAGGACCTGCAGCACCAGCCCGACCACCACTGCCACCCGTCGTAGCCCTCGCCAGCTGTCGGTCTCCGGCTTCGCCCGGCGACCTGTGACGACCTGGCGCGACGGGCGCACGCGTCCCGGCCGGAACCACAGCGAGGGCGCCACGAGGGCGATCGCGCAGAACGCCGTGGCACGCGCCTGCCACGACCGGTACAGCACGACCGCCACCGCGGCGGAGCACATGCAAGCCGTGCCGGAGACCCACCACCACCGCTCCGTGAACCATCTCGGCGGGCCGAACCGCATGGCACCTTCCATGTACGCGCAGCACATGAACGCGACGAAGTACACCACGACGAGCACCGCTTCGAGCGCGAGCGAGGACGGCATCAGCACCAACCCCAGCGCGACCTGACACCCGAACACACACCCGACGTGGGTACGCGAATGGCAGCGGCGCCGTCGCTGCCAATCGGCCGACTCCGCCCTGGCGGCCCGTGCTGCTCCGGTCGTCGTGACCTCGCAGTCAGGCAGGTCCAGAGAGGGAGTCGCACATTATCGGCCCTCGTCCTCATCAGAGCACTCACCGGCAGTTCGAGCCGTACTCGGTACTCACTACCGTGCCGGCCGCTGACCACACAGCCGACTCGAGCTTCGCGGCAGAGCGCGACCGATCAGCGCCGTGCCTCGCGGACATCGCCGTCTTCTTCACTGTGTCGGCCGCACCCGCTCCCGCCGCGGAGATCGCTGCGCTGACTCCGCGATCGCGGCAGACGCCCGTCGTCCAGCCGTGGTACGCACAGTCCGCCAGGCCAGCCATCACACCCGCCCCGATACTGAGCGCGGTCAGTCCAGTAGTCACGACGACGAGCACCCCGCCTGTCGCGATGGCGCCGACCACCAGTGCCGCGACGCCAGCACCCACTCCGATGTTGGCCCACGTGTCCGCCGTCCACGTCCACGGCTGGTACCAGATCAGCCCCAGCGGGTCGACGAACATCAGCGGGTTCCCGTGCGTGTACCCGTACAGGCTCAGGCTGACGTCGAACAGCGGGTCCACCGACAGGAACTGTGCCGTCGCCGGGTCCAGGTACCGCGCCCTCAGGTAGACCAGCCCCGTCGGGTCGGTGTACTCGCCCGCGAAGCCGAACGCTGTCACCGCGCCGACGAGCGCCACCCCGGCGACCCCGACCGGCGTGCCGTACGGGGTGTAGTCCGTCGCGGCGACCGTCGCGGCGTCGGCGTCCGTCACCGCGCGGACGCTGCCGATGACGTCGCCGTGCAGGTAGAGCCACCCGTGCTCGTCGTCGTGCTGCGCGACCGGCGACCCGGTCGGCCCGTGGACGTACCGGGCGGCGCCGTCGCCCAGCAGGAGCGGGATCTCCCCCTCGACGTCCCAGAGGAACGTCCGCGACGTCCCATCCGTGTCGGCGGCGGTGGCCCGCAGGCCGTCGCCGTCGTACGTGTAGGTCCACAACGACGTCCAGGACGCCCCCGCCTTGGCGACCTGTCGCGACTCGCGGGCGACGTGCCCGGCCGAGATCGCTGTCCTCCTGACGGTGTCAGCCGCGCGGGTGGCGACGAACGAGGTCGTGACGTTGATGGGACGCTGACGGCTGATCCCGCTGTTCCACCCGCTGTAGCCGCAGTTCGACGCCGCGGTTACAGCTTGGGAGCCGACGCTCAAGGCTGTCAGGCCGGCGACAGCCAGAGCTACCGCCTCGCTCGTGAAGAACGAGCCGAGGACTAGCCCTGCGATTCCGGCGCCGGTGCCGAAGGTCGACCACGGGTCCGCCGACAGGGACTGCGCCGCCCTCGGGTCCAGGTACCGCGCCCGGCGGTAGACCGACCCATCGGGTCGGTCTACTCGCCCCAGAAGCCGAACGCAGTCACCGCGCCGACGAGCGCCGCCCCGGCGACCTCGACACCGTCCACGTCCGAGTCCGATCAGGCCATCGCATCCGCGGTCCTCCACCGTCCTCGATCGGCCGACCGCGCCGTGGTTCGTCCAGTTGATCATGGCGCCTCGTGAGCCACGACCACCGTCACGAACTGCAGCACTACCGACAATACGGCCAGCGTCTCCCGCAGTCCTCGCCACCCGTCGCGACGTGGAACCGCTCGACGACCTTCACTCCGCCGCGATGCTCGCGGGCGGCTCGGTGGGAACCACAAGGACGACACGGAAACGGCTACCGCCGCGAGAGCGCACAGCCGCGCGGCCCATCCCGGTACCAGGACAGCCTGCACGCACGCGGTCGACCCCATCACGACCCCGGAACTCCACCACAACTTGGTGCCGACGTCTCGCAAACCCGCTCCGAGCATGACCCAGCCCTGAGTCGGTACGAGCGAGAGGAAGGCCACGAACGCCGCCACCACGACGAGCGCTCCAGTGAGCGGAGCCATCATCCGTTCGCTTCGCAGGGGAGGTCGTGCCCCGGGACGAGGCCAGCCCGAGACGCTTCCGTCGTGTCGGCACGTATGGTCATCCGCAGATGCTCCCTCGCGCGGTGCCGAAGGCAGAGCCTGCGAACCCGGCGCTCGTGCGCTCAACGTGTACTCGGAAGCGTGAGCTGTCGCTCACGTGCCTGGCGGTGAACGCCGTTCCCGGAGACGCCATCGAGAGGCGCGCCCCAGTGGCCGACGCCGCGAGGTCGATCCCGCGACCGCGGCATGTGCCGCTCGTCCAACCGTCGTAGCCACAGTCGGCGACCATCGCCATGGCTGCGGCCCCCACGCTGACGGTCGTCAGACCGATCCCGACCACACCGAGCGCGCCCCCCGTCGCGACCGTACCCACCACGACCGCCACCACCCCGGCCACCACCCCGATGTTCGACCACGTGTCCGCCGTCCACGTCCACGGCTGGTACCAGATCAGCCCCAGCGGGTCGACGAACATCAGCGGGTTCCCGTGCGTGTACCCGTACAGGCTCAGGCTGACGTCGAACAGCGGGTCCACCGACAGGAACTGTGCCGTCGCCGGGTCCAGGTACCGCGCCCTCAGGTAGACCAGCCCCGTCGGGTCGGTGTACTCGCCCGCGAAGCCGAACGCTGTCACCGCGCCGACGAGCGCCACCCCGGCGACCCCGACCGGCGTGCCGTACGGGGTGTAGTCCGTCGCGGCGACCGTCGCACCGTCGCCGTCCGTCACCGCGCGGACGCTGCCGATGACGTCGCCGTGCAGGTAGAGCCACCCGTGCTCGTCGTCGTGCTGCGCGACCGGCGACCCGGTCGGCCCGTGGACGTACCGGGCGGCGCCGTCGGCGAGCAGGAGCGGGATCTCCCCCTCGACGTCCCAGAGGAACGTCCGCGACGTCCCATCCGCCTCGGCGGCGGTGGCCCGCAGGCCGTCGCCGTCGTACCCGTAGGTCCACGAGGCCCCGTCGGCGTCGTCGAGGCCGATCAGGCGGTTCGCCGCGTCCCAGGTGTACGTGCGGTCCCGGTCACCACCCTGCTCCGCCAGCCGGTTGCCCCGGGCGTCGGCGGAGTACTGCGTCCGCACTCCGGCGATCCGCGCGGAGGTGAGGGTCCCGGCGTCGTCGTAGGTGAGCGTCGTGCCGTCGGGCAGCGCCGCGACCTGGCCGCCGGCGGCGTAGCCGAGCTCGCCCGCCCCGGAGCCGGTCACCCGCGCCAGCCGCGCCTGGTCGTCCCAGCCGTACCCCGTGCTCAGGTCCGCCCCGGGGCGCACGGCGTCCGCTCCGGAGAGCAGCCCGCCGTCCGTGTAGGCGTACGCCAGGTCGAGCAGCGCGCCCCCGGGGCCGGAGGTCGCGATCCCGGCCACCCGGCCCGCGGCGTCGCGGTCGTACGACGTGGTCACGCCGTTCGGGTACGAGGCCGAGGCGATCCCGCCGTCGTCGTCCCACCCGAAGGCGTACCGTCCGCCGGCCCAGTCCTCGACCGCGGTGAGCTGGCCCGCCGCGTCCCACTCGCGGGCCACCCGCGACCCGTCGGGGTAGGTGGTCGCGACGACGCGACCGAGCGGGTCGCGCTCGTAGGCCACGGTGCCGGCCGGCGCGCGCACCTCGGCGAGCCGCCCGGCCGGGTCGTACGTGTAGGCGGTGGTCCCAGTGCCGTCCGTCATCTCCGTCCGGCGGCCCGCCGCGTCGTAGGCGTACGACACGTCCGCCGTGCCGGTCGGGTAGCGGACGGCGACGACCCGGCCGGCGGCGTCGTGATCGAGCTCGGTGACCTCGCCGTCCGGCGCGGTGCTCGCGACCACCCGGCCGGCGCCGTCGTGGGTGAGCGCGGTGACCCGGCCGGCGGCGTCGGTGCGGGTCGCGACCTCGCCTCGTGCGGAGTACGTGTACGTGGTGCTCGCCCCCGCCGCGTCCGTGTAGGTCAGCAGCCGGCCCGCGGCGTCGTACTCCCAGGTCTGCTCCTCGCCGTCCGCCGTCGCGGTGGTGCGGACCCGTCCCGCCGCGTCGTAGGTCGCCGTCACCTCTCGCCCGTCGCCGTCCGTGACGGTCACCGGACGGCCCGCCTCGTCGTACGTCGTCCGCGTGACTCCGCCGGTCGCGTCCGTCACAGCCACCAGCTGCCCGGCGGCGTCGTGCTCGGCCCGGGTGGTCGCCCCGCCGGGCGTCGTCGTCGCGAGGACCAGCCCGCGTCCGTCGTAGGTCGCCCGGGTGACGCGGCCGAGCGGGTCGGTGACCGCGACCAGGTTGCCCGCGGCGTCGTACCGGTGCTCGGTCGTGCCCCCGGCGGGGTCGGTGACCACCGCCACCCGCCCTGCGCCGTCGTAGGTGGACGTGGTGGTCGCACCGGTCGGGTCCGTCGCCGACACCACCTGCCCGGTCGGGTCGTGCGACCAGGTCCAGGTCCGGCCGTCCCCCTCCTGCATCCGCGTGACGCCGCCCTCGGCATCGCGATCCAGCTCCGTCCTGGCCCCGGTCGGGTCGGTCACGGCCGTGACCCGGTCCGCGCCGTCGTACTCGTAGACCGTCACGGCGCCCGTCCCGTCGGTCTCCGAGAGCAGGCGACCCGCCGCGTCGTGCTCCAGCAGGGTGGCCGAGCCGTCGGGCGCCACGACCCGCTCGACGTGGCCCGCGGCGTCGTACTCGTACGACGTCTGCAGCCCTGTCGGGTCGATCTCCGCCGCCACGGTGCCGTCGCCGTTGACGGTGTACCGGGTCGTCGCACCGGTCGCGTCCGTCGACGCCACCAGGTTCCCGCGCTCGTCGTACTCGGCCCGCTGCGTCGTCCCGTCCGGCGCCGTCGTGCCGAGCACCCGGCCTGCGGCGTCCCGCTCGAACGTCGTCGTGCGACCGAGCTCGTCCGTGGCGGAGACGAGGCCGCCCTGGGCGTCATACTCCGCCGTGGTCACGCCACCCGCGCTGTCCTCCGTCCGGATCACCTGGTTCGTCGGCCCGTACTCCATCCGCCGGGTCCGCTCGACGTCCGTGCCGAGCGCGGTGGTCACCTCGCGCAGCTGGTTGTCCACGTACCGTTCCACGCTGACGCCGCCGTCCGGCCACGTGACGGTCGTCGTCCCGTCGCCGTACTCGAACGTGGTCGCGTAGCCGAGGGCGTCCGTCTGGGTGACGACCCGGTTCGCCGCGTCGTACGCGTTCGTCAGCACCCCGCCGATCGGCGACGTGACCGTCTCGATCCGGTGGTCCTGGTAGGTGTACCGCGTCACGGCGCCGTCCGGCCCGGAGACCGCCACCAGGTCGCCGTCCTCGGAGTACTCGTACCGGACCTCCCGCCCGAGGGCGTCCGTCACCGTCTCGATCCGGTCGCCCACCCAGCCGTAGCGCAGGACGGCTCCCGTGCTGGACTCCACGCGCACCACCCGGTCGTCCGCACGCACGACGGCGTGGGCGTTGCCGTTGCGGTCCTCGACCCGGGTGAGCCGGCCTTCGTCGTCGAAGGTGAACGACTCGGCGCCGTGCCGGGCCAGGACGAACCCGCCCGCGTCGTCCCCGGTCAGGGTGGCGAGCACGCGAGCGGCAGCGGAGTACGTGCCGTCCGTGGCCCGGGTGAAGGTGACCGTGCTGCCGTTCTCCTGCACCACCTCGACTGCCGACGCACCCGCCAGCCCGGAGCCGGTCGCCGACGCCGTGCGCCGCACGTGCATCTCGACATCCGTCGACCAGCCGTGCCCCAGCGCGCCCGCCTCGTTCTTCCGCCAGGTGGAGAAGTGCCGCTGCTGCTCCAGCGGCAGGCCGGCGGTCGAGGCCCGCAGATCGGTGACCGAGTCCCAGAGCTCGCCCGTCGCGCTGTTCACGGGATCGCCGTGGCAGCACTGGGACTGCGCCTGGGACGGGTTGCGGCCGCCGGTGGTCTCGGCCCGGCTCGGGCCCGAGGAGCCGACACCGGTCGTCGGCCAGGTTCCCTGGACCAGGGAGCGGATGCGCCGGTTGTTCTGATCGAGGACGAACAGCGATGTCCCGTTCGACGCGATGCCGCTGATGGAGCTGAAGCGGGCCTCGGAGGCGTTTCCGTCCCGGTAACCGCCGGCGTCGGCGTCGCCGGCGATCGACACCGTCGTCCCGTCCGACTTCGCGATCCGCACCACCTCCCTCGTCGTCGCGGCGTACAGGTAGTCGCCCGCGGAAACGAGAGAGGGATAGCTGGTCCGTGGCACGCCCGCCGGGAGTACGACCTGCTCACCGGTTCGTACGTCGATGCGCGTGATCCACGCGTTCTGGTACCGCGGGATGAGATCCCGATACTCCTCGAAGGAGGCGAACCAGAGGTAGCGGTCGTCGGCGGTGAGACTCTGCGCGTGAGTGACCCAGCCACTGGCTGCTGCCGGGATCCTCGCCGCCGCCGAACTGGTGCCGTCCGTCGGATCAATGCGGAACACGGTCGAGTTCACGGCCGTGTACACCTGACCGTCGCCCGCGACCGTGATCCCCTTGACCAGGCTGTCGATGAGAACCGTCGACACCGCCCCGGTCGTCAGGGACATCTTCCGCAGACACCTGATCTCGGGGTTCCCCGACGTCGCGCAGCTGTGCGCCACGTACAGGAACTGCCCGTCGTCAGAGATCGAGGCGCCCCCGCTGAAGGTCGCCCGCAGCGGGTCGGGCGAGTCCTTCTGCCCGGCGACGCCCGTCCCGGCGACCGTCGCGACGGCCCCCGTTGCCAGGTCGACCACGCGCAGGCGGTTGCTGTCCACGAAGTACCCACGGTTCCCGATGACGTGCAGACCCGACGGCGCGGTGAACTGGGCCGACGACGCGGGACCGTCGCGGTACCCCGTCTCACCGCTCCCGGAGAACGTGGACACCAGGGCGGGCGCGATCGCCACGGTCGAGCGGGCGACGTCGGGCAGCCGGCGCTCGGGCTCCTGCGTGTTCGCGAGAGCGCGCACCCGTCGGTTGTTCCGCTCCGTGACGAACAGGGTCGTGCCGTCCGAACCCAGCCCCGAGATCGAGTCGAACCAGGCCTCGGCCCCGGAACCATCCAGGTGCCCGAGTGCGGTGGGCTGGCCGGCGACAGTGCGCGCGGGGCCGCCCGTGGTGTCGAGCAGCACGACGCGGCTGGACGTCACCGCGTACAGCCGATCCCCCACGAATCGCAGCGACGAGTACTGCAGCGGCAGGTTCTCGCTGACGACCGGAGTCTGCGCCCCGGTCAGCGGGTCGACGCGCACCAGTCGCGGGTCCTTCGTCAGCGTCGTGATGCCCGAGACGTACGAGTCTATGGCGGACACCCACAGGTACCGCCCGTCGGAGGCCATGCCCTGGACGTTCACGGTGGTGCCGCCGGCGCGGGCGATCGTCGCGATCGTCGTGGACTCCCCCGTGGCCGGGTCCACCCGCGTGACGCCCGCGGACGTCGCGCCGTACAGCACGCCATCCTGCCGGGCGAGGAACTGCTCGGGTATCGAGATCCGCACCGTCCGGACGGCCCCCGTGGTCAGGGAGTAGGTGCGCAGGCACGTCCGGTGCAACCCGTTGCTCTGCGGGCAACTCGCGATGAAGTACAGGAGCTCCCCGTCGTCGGCCATCGCGGCGGTCCCGTCGACCTTCGCGGCCATCGGGTCGGTCGAGTCGCTGTACCCGACGACGCCGGTCCCCGCGACCTTCCGGACCTCGCCGGTGGTGAGATCGACGGTCCGCAGGTACCCGGTGTCGAACACGTAGCCCAGGTTCCCGATGACGTGCATCCCGCGCGGCGCGAGGAAACCCGCGTCCGCCCCGACGCCGTCGGCGGACTCGGCGAGGCCGCTGCCGGCGAGCGTCGAGACGGCCGCGATCGTGTCGGGCAGGCCGGCCCTCTCGGACGAACGGTCGGCGGACCGCCCTTCGCCTTCCTGCGGCGCTGCCGGGGCGGGCTCGGGACGAGGATCCGCCGCCGGCTCGGCTCCGGGCTGAGGCTCGAGCGCGGTCTCGGGCTCGGTCTCGAGTTCGGTCTCCGGCGCCCCCGGGACGACCACCGATCCGGCCGGGCGGCCCCGGTCGGCCACCGCGGTCGGCAGGTGGAACCCCGTCACCGCCACGCAGGCCACGACCGACGACGCGACGATCCGCCGCACGCGCGCGCGGAGCGTGCCGGGGTGGGAGGGACCGGAGCCGGATCGACCACGCAGGAGCACGAGCACACCGCCGTCGCTGGGGAGCACGAGACGACCGACCCACCGGGTCGGTCCGCGCGGCTGCGAGCGACGACGCTATCGGCGGCCCGACGCCCTCACAAGGGTCACTTCGGGGACGCACACGCTCGCGGCGACACCGCCGCGACCGCGCGCTACGCCGCCTTCACGAACGCCGTCACCGCGTCCGCCACCAGCTGCACCGCGATCGCCGCCAGCAGCAGACCGGCGATCCGCGTCACCAGCGTCGTCCCCGAGTCGCCGAGCAGCCGGTGGATGACCCCCGCGAACCGCATCGCCAGCCAGAGGCACACGTGCACCAGCACGATGCCGACCGCGATCGCCACCCAGTCGGCCAGGGTCCCGTCGCTCTGCTGCACGAACACCATCACCGCGACGATCGCGCCCGGCCCCGCGAGCAGCGGGGTCCCGAGCGGCACCAGCGCGACGTTGACCTTGGAGTTCCCGGACGGCTGCGGCTCCTCGGACTTGCCGGTCAGCAGCTCCATCGCGACGAGCAGCAGCAGCAGGCCGCCGGACGCCTGCAGGGCGGGCAGCGAGATGTGCATGTACGACAGCAGGCTCTGCCCGAACACGGCGAACGCGAGCACGACGCCGAACGCGACGAGGATCGCCTGCCGGGCGGCGCGGTTCCGCTGCTGCCGGGTCATCGTGCCGGTGAGCCCGAGGAAGATCGGCACCGTCCCGGGCGGGTCCATGATGACGAACAGGGTGATGAAGACCTCGGACAGCAGCCGCCAGTCGAGCACCGCGCTCATCCGCGCACCACCGCCGTGCGGCCCCGGCGCTCGATCTCCGCGAGCACCTCCGGAGCCGTCGTGTTCTCGCCGAGCACGTTGTCCTTCCCCGTCCCGTGGTAGTCGCTCGACCCCGTGACCAGCAGCCCGAGCCGGTCGGCGAGCGCCGTCAGCCGGGCGCGCTGCTCGGGGGTGTGGTCCCGGTGGTGCACCTCGAGCCCTGCGAGCCCGGCCTCGGCCAGCTCCTCGATGTCGGCGTCCGGCACGACCCGGCCGCGGCCGTCGGCGCCGGGGTGCGCGAACACCGGCACCCCGCCGGACGCCAGGACCGCCTGGACGGCCTCGACCGCCTCCGGTGCGTAGTAGGGCACGTAGTACCGGCCGCGCGCCGACAGCAGGTCGGCGAACGCCGCGGTCCGGTCGGGGACGACGCCGAGCGCGACCAGCGCGTCCGCGATGTGCGGCCGGCCGACGACCGTGCCGGGCGACTGCTGCGCGAGCACGTCGTCCCAGGTGATCGGCAGGTCCTCGGACAGCCGCTCCACGATCGCCCGGCCGCGGTGCAGCCGCGCGTCCCGGGTCTGCGCGACCACGTCCGCGAGCGCAGGCGCGGCCGGGTCCTGCAGGTACGACAGCAGGTGCACGCTGACGCCGCGCGACAGGGCGGACACCTCGGTGCCGGGGACGAGGGCGACGCCGAGCCGCCGGGCGGCGTCGGACGCCTCGGCCCAGCCGGCCGTCGTGTCGTGGTCGGTCAGCGCGACGACGTCGAGGCCGGCCGCGGCGGCCGAGGCGACCAGCTCCCCCGGGGTCTCGGTGCCGTCGGAGACCGACGAGTGGGTGTGGAGGTCGATGCGCACCGCGCAAGGCTACTCACCGGTACCGGTGACCTGCGCCGCCCGCCCCCTCGCCCCGTCCGCGGTGCCAGACTGGGCGCATGGCCACCGACCCCACGCCCGAGACCCCCGCGCCCGCCCTGTCCGAGCCCGCCGAGGGCGAGCAGACCCTCGCCGACCGCGGCTCGAACCGCAGCCAGCGCCCCCAGTCGGCCGCGTTCCTCGACTGGGTGACCTCCGGCTGGGCCGAGCGCCCCGCGAGCAGCGCGGTCCCGGGCCCGGCGGCCCCGTTCACCGCCGCGCGCCGTGCCCGCCTGGCCGCCGCGTTCCCGGGCGAGCGCCTCGTGGTCCCGGCCGGCTCCTACAAGGTGCGGTCGAACGACACCGACTACCGGTTCCGCCCGCACTCGGCGTTCGCCCACCTCACCGGCCTGGGCGCCGAGCAGGAGCCCGACGCCGTGCTGGTGCTGCACCCCGCCGCGGACGGCGAGGGCGACGAGCTGCCCGGCGGCGGCCGGTCCACGCACCGCGCCGTGCTCTACATGCGCCCGCTCGCGGGCCGGGACACCGAGGAGTTCTTCTCCGACGCCCGGTACGGCGAGTTCTGGGTCGGCCCGCGCCCCACGCTCGAGGACATGGCGACGGTCACCGGGATCACGACGGCGCACAGCGACGACCTGCGCGACGCCCTGGCCAAGGACGCGGGCGCCGACGGCGTGCGCGTGCTGGTCGTCCCGGGCGTGGACGAGGCCGTCGAGGCCGTCGTCGCGGAGATCCGCGCGGCCGAGGACGCGGGCGAGCGCGACGCGGTGCTCGTCGAGGCGCTGTCCGAGCTGCGGCTGGTCAAGGACGAGCACGAGGTCGCCGAGCTGCGCAGCGCCGTCGCCGCGACCGCCGAGGGCTTCGCGGAGGTCGTCCGCCGGCTGCCCGAGGCCGTCGCGCACCGGCGCGGCGAGCGCGTCATCGAGGGGACGTTCCTGTCCCAGGCGCGCGTCGAGGGCAACTACGTCGGCTACGAGACCATCGCCGCCGCCGGGCCGCACGCGACCACGCTGCACTGGACGGACAACGACGGGCAGGTCCGCGAGGGCGAGCTCGTGCTGATCGACGCGGGCGTCGAGGTCGACTCGCTCTACACCGCGGACGTGACGCGCACCCTGCCGGTCGACGGCACGTTCACCGACGCGCAGCGGCGGGTCTACCAGGCCGTGCTCGACGCCGCGGACGCCGCGTTCGCGGTCGCCGTGCCGGGCAACCGGTTCCGCGACGTGCACGCGGCCGCGATGGACGTGATCGCCGACCGGCTGGGCGCGTGGGGCATGCTGCCCGTCCCCGTCGAGGAGTCGCTGAGCCCCGAGGGCCAGCAGCACCGCCGCTGGATGGTGCACGGCACGAGCCACCACCTCGGGCTGGACGTGCACGACTGCGCGCAGGCCCGCCGGGAGATGTACCTGGACGCGGTGATCGAGCCGGGCATGGTGTTCACCATCGAGCCGGGCCTGTACTTCCAGGTCGACGACCTGCGGGTCCCCGAGGAGCTGCGCGGCATCGGCGTGCGGATCGAGGACGACGTGCTCGTGACCGCCGACGGCAACGAGAACCTGTCCGCCGCGCTCCCCCGCACCCCGGAGGACGTCGAGGCGTGGATGGCGGGGCTGCTCCCCCGCTGACGCCACGATCCAGGCAGCACGACGGCCCGGTCCCCCTCCGCGCGAGGGGAACCGGGCCGTCGGTCGTCAGTCCTGCTTCTCGGCGCCCGGCTGGGTCTCGGGCGCACCCGCCGGCGGCTGCGGGGCGAGCTGCCCGTAGCGGGGCTCGGCCGGCGGCTGCGGCGCGAGCTGGCCGTAGCGCGGCTGCGCGGGCGGCTGTCCCGGGGCGACCGGCGGCTGGCCCGGCGCGGGCTGCCCCGGCGCGGGCTGCGGGTACGCCGCCGTCCGGTCGGACGGCCGCCCGCCCATCGGGGCCGCGGGCGGCACCGGCGTCGCCGCACCCACCCGCACGCCGCCGACCTCGCGCAGCATCTGGCGCGCCTCGTGCGCGCGCTCGGCCCGGCACAGCACGGCGTACTGCGCGGCGACGATCTGGCTCTGCGACGTGAAGTCCCGCTTCCCGCGGCTGGTCGCGTAGACGAGCACCGCGAGCAGCAGGCCCGCGGCGCCGCCGAACAGCACGGCCGCGAACAGGATCCCGGAGGAGCCGCCGGACAGGAGGAACAGCAGGCCGATGAACACGCCGAACCACGCGCCCGACCCGAACCCGCCCATCGCGACGCGCGCGTAGGTCAGGCGGCCGGTGACGCGCTCCACCATGCGCAGGTCGGTGCCGACGATCGTCACCATCTGGACCGGGAACTGGTGGTCCGAGAGGTGGTCGACGGCCTTCTGCGCCTCGAGGTACGTGCCGTAGGACGCGACCGTCTCGCCCTGGGGCAGCGTGGGCGTCTGGGGGATGCGGGCACCGCCGGTGAACGACATGCCTCCATCCTCGCCCCACGGGGGGTCGCGGCGCCAGGCGGTACGGCCGATACGCAGGGGTTTCGTGGTCGGCGTCCAGGATCCGGCCAGGGTCGCACCCGGCCCGGGACCACCCGCGTCGCGGCGCGCCCCGGGGGCGTGCGCCGTCTACGCTGACCACCGTGAGCGGCACCGGGACCCGAGTCTTCGTCGCGCGCCTCGCCGGCACCAACGTCTTCGACCCCATCGGCGACCAGGTCGGGCGGGTCCGCGACGTCGTCGTGCTGCTCCGCCCCAAGGGCGCCCCGCGCGCGGTCGGCCTGGTCGTGGAGGTGCCCGGCAAGCGCCGGGTGTTCGTGCCGCTGACCCGGGTGACCGCGATCGACGCCGGCCAGGTCATCTCCACCGGCCTGGTGAACATGCGCCGGTTCGAGCAGCGCCCGTTCGAGACCCTGGTGGTCGGCGAGCTGTTCGACCGCACCGTGCAGCTCGCCGACGGCTCCGGCTCGGCGACGGTCGAGGACGTCGCGATCGAGCGGCAGCGCAACGGCGACTGGCTGGTCGCCAAGGTGTTCGTCCGCAAGCACACGGGGCGCGGCGGGCTGCTGCGCCGCCGCGGGGTGCCCGAGCTGCTCGACATCGACGAGATCGCCGGGCTGGCGCGCACCGCCGCGGATGCCCAGGGCGCCGCGCTGCTGCTCCAGCAGTACGACGAGCTGAAGCCCGCGGACCTCGCGGACGTGCTGCACGACATGGGCTCGACCCGGCGGATGGAGGTCGCGGCCGCGCTGGACGACGAGCGCCTCGCCGACGTGCTGGAGGAGCTGCCCGAGGACGACCAGGTCGCGATCCTGTCGCACCTGGAGCGCACCCGCGCCGCCGACGTCCTCGAGGCGATGCAGCCCGACGACGCCGCCGACCTGCTCGGCGAGCTCCCCGACGACCAGCAGGCCGAGCTGCTGGCCCTCATGGAGCCCGAGGAGGCGCGGGACGTCCGCCGGCTGCTCGCGTACGAGGACAACACCGCGGGCGGCCTGATGACGACCGAGCCGGTCGTCCTGGGCCCCGAGACGCCGATCGCCGCGGCGCTCGCCCACGTGCGCCGCAAGGACCTCACCCCCGCCCTGGCGTCGATGGTGTTCGTCGTCCGGCCGCCGCTGGAGACGCCCACCGGCCGGTTCATCGGCGTCGTGCACCTGCAGCGCCTGCTGCGCGAGCCGCCGCACGAGGCGATCGGCGCCCTGGTCGACACCGACATCGACCCCGTGCCCGCCGACGCGCCGCTGCTCGCGGTGACCCGCCGGCTGGCGACCTACGACCTGCTCGCGATCCCCGTCGTCGACGACGACCGTCGGCTGCTCGGCGCCGTCAGCGTCGACGACGTGCTCGACCACCTGCTGCCCGAGGACTGGCGCGAGACCGACGAGGAGGTGCAGCCCGTCCCGACGGGCGAGGTGCCCGCCGTCGGCGCCCGCGGCGGCCGCCCCGCGGCACGCCCGACCCCGAGGGGAGGCCGCCGTGGCTGACCGTCTCGACACCCCGAAGACCGCGCGCCGCAGCCTGCTGCCCAAGCTCGAGGACGACGCGTTCGGCAAGGTCTCCGAGGGCATCGCCCGGTTCATGGGCACGCCCAAGTTCCTGCTCTGGCTGAGCCTGTTCTGCGCGGCCTGGCTGGTCTGGAACTCGTGGGGCCCGGAGCACCTCCGGTTCGACAAGGCCGCCAACGGCTTCACCGCCCTCACGCTCATGCTGTCGCTGCAGGCGTCGTACTCCGCGCCGCTGATCCTGCTCGCGCAGAACCGGCAGACCGACCGCGACCGGGTGCAGGCCGAGCAGGACCGGCAGCGCGCCGAGCGGAACCTGGCGGACACCGAGTTCCTGGCCCGGGAGATGGCGGCCCTGCGCATCGCCCTGTCCGAGGTCGCCACCCGCGACTTCGTCCGGTCCGAGCTGCGGAACCTGCTGGAGGAGCTGGTCGAGGAGCGCGAGGCGGCCGAGGACGACGCCGCGGACACGGCGCGCGACGCGGCCGCGCGGGACCGGGTCGACCGCGGGCGCGCCGACCGCGCCCGCGAGCGGGACCGCCGGGCGGTCGCGGACGACCGCGGGCGCACCCCCACGGGCTGAGCCGCGGGTCTCGCGCCCGGGTCCCGGCCGGCACCACCGCGGGCGCACCTACGATGGACGGCATGTCGCCCGCGCTGGACACCCGTGACCCCGAGGCCGTCGCCGCCGCCGTGCGGGAGGCCCTCACCCGGGTGCTCGACCCGGAGATCCGGCGGCCGATCACCGACCTCGGCATGGTCCGGTCGGTCGACGTCGACACCACCCCGGCCGCGGGCGCGCTCGTCACCGTCGGCATCGACCTGACGACCGCCGGGTGCCCGCTGCGGGACACCATCACGAAGGACGTGACCGCGGCCGTGCGGACCGTCGAGGGCGTCGCGGACGTCCGGATGGCGCTCGGCGTGATGAGCCCCGAGCAGCGCGCGGCCCTCACCGAGCGGCTGCGCGGCGGCGCCGAGCCCGTGATCCCGTTCAGCAAGCCGACCTCGCTGACGAAGGTGTTCGCCGTCGCCTCCGGCAAGGGCGGCGTCGGCAAGTCGTCGGTCACGGCGAACCTCGCCGTCGCGATGGCGCAGCAGGGGCTGCGGGTCGGCGTCGTGGACGCGGACATCTACGGCTTCTCGATCCCGCGGATGCTCGGCGTGACCCAGCCGCCGACCCGCGTCGACGAGATGCTGCTCCCGCCGATCGCGCACGAGGTCAAGGTGATCTCGATCGGCATGTTCGTCCCGCCGGGCCAGCCCGTCGTCTGGCGCGGGCCGATGCTGCACCGCGCCCTCCAGCAGTTCCTCGCGGACGTGTTCTGGGGCGACCTCGACGTGCTGCTGCTCGACCTGCCGCCCGGGACCGGCGACATCGCCATCTCGGTGGCGCAGCTGCTGCCCGGCTCCGAGCTGGTGGTCGTGACGACCCCGCAGCTCGCGGCGGCGGAGGTCGCCGAGCGCGCCGGGTCGATCGCCACCCAGACCCGGCAGGGCGTCGTCGGCGTCGTCGAGAACATGGCCTGGCTGGAGCAGCCGGACGGCTCGCGGCTGGAGCTGTTCGGCGCCGGCGGTGGCGCGCGGGTGGCCGCGGGGCTGTCCCGCTCGACCGGCACGACCGTCCCGGTGCTGGGCCAGGTGCCGCTCGACATCCGGCTGCGCGAGGCCGGCGACGGCGGGACGCCCGTCGTGCTCACCGACCCGGACTCCCCCGCGGCGGTCGCGCTGCGCGGGGTGGCGACGGCGCTGACCGCTCGCTCGCGCGGGCTGGCCGGGAAGTCGCTCGGGCTGACGCCGGTCGGGCGCTGACGCCCGCCGGGCGCCGTCCCCCCGCGGGCGGACCCCGCTCGTCCGCGCGGGCGACCCGCGACCGGCGCGGCCGGGCCGCCCGCGTCGCCCGTCCGGCCGACCCCGGTCCCGGTGATCTCAGGGGCGGCCCCGGGTCGTCCCCCGATGTGCCGCACCCCGGCTCCCCGGCAGTGTTCTGGGTATCAGAACCGACCGGAGGAGAGATGACGATGAACGGGATCTACGGCTTCATGTGGCGGCACGGCCTGGTCCGGCCCCAGGAGGGCCGGGTGCTCGGCGGGGTGTGCGCGGGACTCGCGCAGCGCGTGGGCATCGGCGCCTGGCCCATGCGCTGGCTCGCGGTGATCGTGCTGGTCGTGCTGCCGGGCACCCCGGTGCTGCTGTACCCGCTGCTCTGGATCCTCATGCCGCACCAGGCGTGGGTCGAGCGGTGGCACGGCCCTGAGGCGTACGCCCGGGCGTTCCCGCTCGCGCCGGCCGCCGCGGCCGCCTGAGCCGGCGTCGCGCCGCGGGCGTCCCTCCGACCCGCGGCGCGGCGCCCCACCCGCCCCCGACGCCGGCGGTGTTGGTTCCTGTCCGGTCCTGGTGGATACTGTCGCGGTGCTCGCGAGTCAGCGTCAGGACCGGATCCTCGCGGAGGTGCGCGCCCACGGAGCGGTCCGCGTCGCCGACCTGGTGGAGCAGCTCGACGTCTCCGAGATGACCGTGCGGCGGGACATCACCGAGCTCGACCGCGCCGGCCTCGTGCGCCGCGTGCACGGCGGGGCGGTGGCCGCGGACGGCGGGCCCGGCCGACCCACCGACGAGCCCGGCTTCGCCGAGAAGAGCACCTGGGCCACGGCCGAGAAGCGGGACATCGCCGCCCTCGCCGCCCGCACCATCGAGCCCGGCCAGGCCGTCGCGCTGTCGGCCGGGTCGACGGTGCACCTGCTCGCGCAGCAGATCGCCGCCGACCCCGCGCTGCGGCCGCTGACCGTGGTCACCAACTCGCTTCCGGTCGCGCGGACCCTGCACGACGCCGCGGCCGGGGCGGGCGCGCCCGCGCTCGACGTGATCCTCACCGGCGGCAGCCGCACCCCGTCCGACGCCCTGGTCGGCCCCGTCGCCGACACCGCGCTCGCGACGCTGCGGGTCGACCGGCTGTTCCTCGGCGTGCACGGCCTCGACGAGTCGGGTCTGATGACCCCGAACCTCGCGGAGGCCGCCACCGACCGCGCGCTGCTGCGGTGCGCGGCCGCCGTGACCGTGCTCGCCGACCACACGAAGTGGGGCGTGGTCGGGCTCGCCCGGATCGCGTCCCTGGAGGAGGTGGACGTCGTCGTCACCGACGCCGGACTCCCCGAGCCCGCCCGGGCGGTGCTGGCCGACGCCGGCTGCGCGCTGCTCACCCCGACCGACCACCAGCCCGAGGAGCGATGACCCGCATGGAGCAGCAGCACGAGGACACCCCGGTGTGGGTCGGGGCCTGGGAGCCCGCCGCGGGGGCCGAGCGCGTGCGCGCGCTGTTCGCCGACCGGTTCGGCGCCGAGCCCGACGCCACCTGGTCCGCGCCGGGCCGGGTGAACCTCATCGGCGAGCACACCGACTACAACGGCGGGCTCTGCCTGCCGTTCGCGCTCCCCCACCGCACCTACGTCGCCGTGCGCCGCACCGACGGCGACACCGTGCGCCTGGTGTCGGCGCAGGAGAGCACCGGCGTCCGCGAGGTCGCGCTGTCCGAGGTCGCGCCCGGCGCGGTGAGCGGCTGGCCCGCCTACGTCGTCGGCGTCGCCTGGGCGCTGCGCGAGGCCGGCCACGAGGTCGGCGGCTTCGACGTCGCGGTCGACTCGTGCGTCCCCTACGGCGCCGGGCTGTCCTCGTCGGCGGCCCTCGAGTGCGCCGCGGCGGTCGCCCTCGACGCCCTGTACGGCCTCGGCCTCGCGGGAACCGCGGACGCGCCGGACGACGCCGGGCGCGCCGCGCTGGCCGACGCGTGCATCCGCGCGGAGAACGAGATCGCCGGCGCCAGCACGGGCGGCATGGACCAGGCGGTGTCGCTGCGCGCCCGGGCCGGCCACGCGCTGCTGCTCGACTGCCGCGACGGGTCCACCCGGCACGTGCCGTTCGACCTGTCCGCGCACGACCTCGCGCTGCTCGTCATCGACACCAAGGCCGAGCACGCGCTCGTCGACGGCCAGTACGCCGCCCGCCGCGCCGCGTGCGAGGAGGCCGCGTCCCGCCTGGGCATCGCCACGCTCCGCGAGATCGACCTGCACGGGCTCGGCGACGCCCTCGCCGCGCTCGCGCACGGCACCGGCCCGGTCGGCGAGGGCCGCGACGAGGTCGAGGTGCTCGTGCGCCGGGTCCGGCACGTCGTCACCGAGATCGCGCGCGTCGAGGAGTTCGTCGGGCTGCTCGACGACGACCGCGTCGAGGAGGTCGGGTCGGCGATGGACGCCTCGCACGCCTCGCTGCGCGACGACTACGAGGTGTCCTGCCGCGAGCTCGACGTCGCGGTCGAGTCCGCGCGCGAGGCCGGCGCGCTCGGCGCCCGGATGACCGGCGGCGGGTTCGGCGGCTCGGCGATCGCGCTGGTGCGCGCCGACGCGGTCGACGCCGTGGCGGGTGCCGTCGCGGCGGCGTTCGCGGCCGAGGGCCTGCACGCGCCGGCGTTCCTGGTGGCCACCGCGAGCGCCCCGGCGGCCTGACCCACGCCGGGCGCTCGCCGAGATCGGTGCTTCTCGCCGAGATCGGTGCTCCGAACCACCGATCTCGGCCCGGAGCACCGATCTCGGCGCCAAGGCGGGCCGCGGGTGCCCGGGTCGTCCTCGTGGGAAGTCGGTGCCCGAAACCGGCCTCGGTAGTCCGCTTCGCGCGGTAGCGTTCGCCGCAAGATAGCGCGCGGCACCCCGGACCGCGCGCGTGGACCGGAGGAGGCGCCGTGGGCGTCACGCGCCGGATCGTGTTCCCCGCGATCCGCATCGTCCTGTGGGCGGTCATCGCCGTCGCCCTCGCGAAGATCGCGTTCGCGGGCGCCGACCGGGTGTCCGCGGCGGAGGACCCGCTGCAGCCGTCCGCCCAGGTGACCGAGCCGCAGGTGCAGGTCGCCACCGGCACCGTCACCAACGCGGTCACGGTCTCCGCCTCGGTCGTCGCGGACCCGGCGAAGCCCGTCCGGGCGACGCTCGCCGGCACCGTGCACCGGCTGCTCGCGGAGGACGGCCAGGCGGTCGCCGCCGACACCCCGGTGCTCGAGCTGCGCTCGGAGACCCCGGTCGACCCCACCGTCGCCACCGACCCGGAGACCGGGATGCAGACGGTCACCGAGAACAAGCCGAAGGTCACCCGGCAGACGGTGCTCGCGGGCACGCCGGGGACGCTGCGCCTCTCCGTGCTGAAGGACCAGGTCGTGGCCGTGGGCGACTCGGTCGGCACCGTCACCCCGGGCACGCTGTCCGTCCAGGGCACGCTGACGCCGGACCAGCAGTACCGGCTCGTGAACGCGCCGGGCGAGGCCACCGTCACGCTCAAGGGCGGTCCCGCGCCGTTCACCTGCACCGGGCTGCGGATCGGCGCGGCCGCGCAGGACGAGCCGGCCGACCCGCAGGCCCCCGACGCCGGCACCACCACGTCCGGGACCGTCTCCTGCGCCGTGCCGGCGGAGGTCACCGCGTTCCCGGGGCTGGGCGCGGACATCGAGATCGTGAACGGCACGGCCGAGGGCGCGCTCGTCGTGCCGGTGACGGCCGTCCAGGGCTCCGTGCAGAACGGCAACGTGTGGGTCGTCGGCGCCGACGGCGCGAGCGAGCAGCGCGCGGTGGTCCTGGGCCTCACCGACGGCAAGCAGGTGCAGATCACCGAGGGGCTGGCCGAGGGCGACACCGTCCTGGAGTACGCCCCGGTGTCGAGCCTGACCGACGTCGACTGCACCGACCCCGCCACCGCCGACCCGAACGTGTGCGGCGGATGAGCCTCCTGGAGCTGACGGACGTCACCCGGTCCGTGCGGCTGGCCGACGACCGGGTGCTGCACATCCTGCGCGGCGTCACGCTGAGCGTGGACGCCGGCGAGCACGTCGCCGTCGTCGGGCGCTCCGGCACCGGCAAGTCGACGCTGCTCAACCTGCTCGGGCTGCTCGACTCCCCCACCGAGGGCGAGTACCTGCTCGGCGGCACCTCCACCCGGCGGCTGTCGGGCCGCCGGCGGGCGCGGCTGCGCGGGGCGTCGTTCGGGTTCGTGTTCCAGCAGTTCAACCTGCTGACCGGGCGGACCGTGCTGGAGAACGTCGCCGCGCCGCTGCTGTACGCGCGGGGCCGGCAGTTCTGGTCCCGGGACCGGCTCGCGGCCGAGATGCTCGAGCGCGTCGGGCTGGGCGACCGGCTCGACGACCTGCCCGACCGGCTGTCCGGCGGCGAGCAGCAGCGGGTCGCGATCGCCCGGGCCCTGGTCCGCCGGCCGCGGGTGATCCTCGCCGACGAGCCGACCGGCGCCCTCGACGTCGACACCGGCGGCGCGGTGATGACGCTGCTGGACGACATCGCCCGGGAGTCCGGCGCGGCGCTCGTGACGATCACGCACGACCTCGCCGTGGCCGCGCGGTCCAGCCGGCACTACCGGCTGGCGGACGGCGTGCTGGTGCCGGTGACCCTGGTGGCCCCCGACCGGCCGGGGTCGCTCGCGGAGTGGGTGGGCGACGTCCCCACGCTCGGCGCGACCGCCGACGGGACGCCGGCCGCCGTCGGTGCCGGCCCCGACCGCCCCGCGCTCCCGGGCGGTGCCGCGTGACCGGGCTGGCCGGCGCGCTCGTCGAGGCCTGGGACGAGCTGCGGGTCCACAAGCTGCGGGTGCTGCTCTCGCTGATCGGCGTCGCGGCGGCGGTCACCGCGATCACCGGCGTCACCGCCGCCGTCGACATGCTCGGCCAGGCGATGCGGGAGCAGACCGAGCGCTGGAACGGCCGGGAGACCACGATCAGCGTCTCCGCGTGGTCGACGACGGGCGCCTCCGACGGGGCGGCCGCGTCCGCCGCGATGCTCGACGTCGTCGACCGGTACGCCGTCACCTACGCGTCGCGCACGACCTGGGGCCAGGTCGCCGCCGAGCTCCCGGGCGGAGCGCAGGTGCTCAACGGCCAGATGGTCGACCCCGCGTACGGGATCATCCACCGCATCGTGCCGACCCAGGGCCGGTACTTCGCGCCGGGCGACGCGGACCGGCTCGCGCCGACGCTGGTCGTCAACGAGGCGTTCCTCGCCGCGCTCGGCGCGGAGGACCTGTCCGGGCACCCGACCGTCGTCCTGCAGGGCCAGCAGCCCGTCACGGCCGAGGTGATCGGGGTGGTGCCGAACCAGTACACCGACGAGCCCCCGACCTACACGGTGCTGCTCGACCAGGCCGACCGCTGGGGGCTGGCCGTCGACCCGTGGGGCCAGGGGTCCCAGCCGCCGGCCCTCGAGCTGTGGGTGCCGCCCGCCGACGTGGACGCCCTGCGCGAGCGGGTGACCGCGGACCTGACCGCGGCGCTGCCCGGGTACCAGGTCGACGCCTACACCTCGGAGGGCGACCCCGCCGTGCTGGACGCCGCCGCGCGCTGGGTGGTGCTCGCGGTGAGCGGGTTCGCCCTGCTGCTCGGCGGCCTCGGGCTGCTCAACATCGCGCTGGTCACCGTCCGGCAGCGGATCCGGGAGATCGGCATCCGGCGGTCGTTCGGCGCCACGTCGGGCCGGGTGTTCTTCGGGGTGCTGCTCGAGTCGGTGGTCGCGACGCTGGTCGCGGGCGCGGTCGGGGTGGCCCTGGCCGTGGTCGCGCTCGACCTGCTGCCGGTCGACCGGATGTTCGGGACCGTCCTCCAGGACCGCCCGCCGTTCCCGCTGTCGGCGGCGCTCACCGGGCTCGCCTGCGCGGCGGGCGTCGGTGCGCTGGCCGGGCTGCTGCCCGCCGTCTGGGCGGTCCGGGTCAAGGTGATCGACGCGATCCGGTACTGAGCGGCTACCCCCGCGGGAGCCGGCCGGCGTCCTCGTGCAGGGCGAACAGGATCGAGTACGGGCGGCCCTCCGGCGTCGGACGGCGCTCGGCCAGCTCACCGAAGAACGCGTCCACCCGGGACATGAGCTCGTCGCGCTCGTCCGCGCTGAGCCGAACGCCGAGCCGGGTCATCCGCACGGACTCCGGGTCGGCCTCGGCGACCTCCTCCACGAACGTCGACAGCATGAGCTGCCACTTACCGGGGAAGTCGGGCACGCGCCACGACTTCCTGGTCGCCCGGTACGGCACCTCGCGGGAGCCGCGCGCGCCCCGGCGGACCGGCTCCGCGGCGAGGAATCCCCGGTCCACCAGGGTGCGGACGTGGTGCAGCACGGTCGCAGGGTTCTTGCCCAGGCGTTCGGCGATCTCCCGGTTCGTCAGCGGGTCGTCGAGGCAGAGCCGGAGGATGCGGATCCGGAGGGTGGACGCGAGGGCCCGGGCGTCGGCGTCCAGCTCGGCGGAGTCGGGCGCGGAGTCCGGACCTCCCGCCGGGTCGGGCGCGGCGGGGGCCCACGCCGGGGCCGGTTCGCGGTCGCGGTCGCGGTCGCGGTCGGGGTCGGGGGACGGTGCCATGGTCCGATCCTAATCACCGATTGACTTCTCTCAATCAGTCGCGCCACCCTGGTGCCATGTCGACCCCCGCACCCGCCGGCCCGCCGCTCGGCACCTCCGCGCCCGTCGAGCCGGACCCGCCCGGCACCCGGCGCTCGCTCGCCCGGCACCCGGACTTCCGCCGGCTGTGGGCGGGCGACGCGTTCGGCCAGCTCGGCTTCCAGCTGACGAGCATCGCGCTCCCGGTGCTCGCGGTGCGGGACCTGCACGCCACCGAGTGGCAGATGGGCCTGCTGACCGCCGCCGAGACCGCGGCGTTCCTCGTCATCGGGCTGCCGACCGGCGCCTGGGTGGACCGGATGCGCAAGCGCCGGGTGCTCATCACCGCGGACCTGGTCCGGGCCGCCGCGCTCTCGGTGGTCGTGGTGCTCGCGCTGACCGGGCACGCCTCGATGGCCGTGCTGTACGCCGGGGCGCTGGTGATGAGCGTCGCGACCGTGTTCTTCGACGTCGCGCACCAGTCGTACGTGCCCGGGCTGGTCGGGCTCGCGCACATCGGCGAGGGCAACGCGAAGCTCCAGGCCACCCAGTCGGTGGCGCAGGTCGCGGGGCCGGCGATCGGCGGTGCGCTGCTGCGGGTGGTGCTCGCCCCCGTGCTGCTCGCGGTGAACGTCGCGACCTACCTGGTGTCCGCGCTGGCCCTGTCCCGGATCCGGAAGGTCGAGGAGCTGCCGCCCCGCGAGCACCGCCGGCCGCTCAAGGAGGAGATCGCGGAGGGGTGGCACTTCGTCGTCCGGCAGCCGCTGCTGCGCCGGATCGTGGCCTGCACCGCGATCGGCAACCTGTTCACCGCCGCCGCGGGCGCGGTCACGGTGATCTTCGCGCTCCGCACGCTCGGTCTCGACGAGGCGGCGTACGGCACCGTGCTGTCCGCCTCGGCGGTCGGCGGCCTGCTCGGCGCGGTCGCCTCCGACCGGCTGGTGCGCTGGTTCGGCGAGGGCCGGGTGATCCCCCTGTCCGCGCTGGCGTTCGCGCCGGGCGCCGCGCTGACCCCGCTCGCGGCCGTGCTGCCGTTCCCGCCGCAGGCCACGCTCATCGCGGGCGGAGCGCTGTTCTTCTTCGCGGTCGTCGTCTACAACGTCGCGCAGGTGAGCTTCCGGCAGCGGGTGTGCCCGCCGCCCCTCCTCGGCCGGATGAACGCCTCGGTGCGGTTCATCGTGTGGGGCACGACGCCGATCGGCGGGCTGCTCGGCGGCTGGCTCGGGCACACCTTCGGCGCCACCACGACGCTGTGGGTGGGCGCCGCCGGTGCCGTCGTCGCGGCGCTGCCGGTGCTGCTCTCGCCGCTGCTGCGGATGCGGGAGCTGCCGGGCGCGCCCACCCCCGAGTGACGCGTTCCCGCACGTCAGCGACATGCCCGGTTTGAGATGCTTCGGGCAGCTTGGGCAGAGTGGGGTCCGTGCTCCGCCTGCTCCTCTCCGCCGTCATCGGGTTCTTCGTCGCCTCGGTCGTCCTCCGGGTCGCCGACCTGGACGCGGGGTGGGAGTGGGCGTTCGGCGCCTCCCTCGGGGTGATGGTGCCGCTGATGGTCCTCGTGTCGATCGGGCGCACGTTCGCGGGGTCGCGGCACGCCCGGCCGCAGGACGTCGAGGCCGCGCTCCGCGAGAACCGGGTCAGCCTGGCCAAGGTGCTGGACACCCGGGCCACCGGCACCACGATCAACGACCAGCCGCTGTGCGAGATCCGGCTCGTCGTCGCGTCCCGCACCCGTCCCGCGTACACCACGACCACCCGGAGCGTCGTCAACCTGGGGCGGTTGCCCGGGCTGCAGCGCGGCGCCGTCGTGGTCGTCGCGCAGCTCGACGCCGAGCGGCCCGACGTCGCGCTGCTCGACCCGGCCCCCGCCGGCTGGCAGGACATCGCCGACCGCGACACGCACGTCCGCGACCTGCCCGAGGCGCCGGTCTGGGAGGCCGCGCCCGCACGGGGCCGCGACCGGCGCGGGCTGATCCGGATCCCGGCGGTGCTGCTCCTGGTCCTCGCGCTGGTCGGGTTCGGCGCGCGGGTCTGGCCGGTCCGCGACGAGGCGCTCGCGCTGGTGCAGGGCACGCCGCTGGAGGAGGTCCAGGCCGAGGCCGGTGCGGCGAGCGGCCCGGTCACCGACGCCGAGACCGCTGCGCCGGTCGACCTGTTCGCGGCGGCGAACACGCGCGGGGCGGTCGACGACCTGGCGGCGGTGGCGGGCGGCACCCAGTTCACCGAGGTCGGGATCTACGGCGACTACATCGTGGCCGAGGGGCTCACCGCGCCGGGCGCGCCGACCACCGACCGGTACACCTGGCGGGACGGCGAGGCGGCCCGGGACGGTGCCGCGACGATGCAGCCCGACCCGGCCACGCTACCCGACGAGCTGTTCGACGTGACCGCGGTCGACTGGTCGCTGGTCGAGCCGCTCGTCGCGCAGGTGCCGGAGCTCACCGGGATCACCGCGCCCGGCGGGCCGTCCGTGCTCGTGCGGCGGGCGACCGACCCGGCGGTGACCACCCCGGTCGAGTTCCACCTCTGGGTCGGTGACGAGTACGACGACGCCTACCTGACCGCCGACGCGACCGGGACGGTCGTGTCGATGCACGGCGGGCGGCCGGGCTCGCCGTCGGAGGCGTGGGAGGCGGCGCACGCCGGGTGAATCCCGGGGCGCGCCGGGTGCGGCCGCGCGCGACCGCCGCCACCGGCACCGCGCCGCGGGCGGACGTCGCCCACCGCCGCGCGTCCGGCCCCGCCGCGCGGGTCAGACGTCGTAGGTGACGACCACCGGGGCGTGGTCGCTGAACCGCGCGTCGTACGTCGCGGCCCGGTCGATCTCCACCGTCCGGGCGCGGTCCGCGAGCGACGGCGTCGCCAGCTGGTAGTCGATCCGCCAGCCGGAGTCGTTGTCGAACGCCTGGCCGCGCCACGACCACCACGTGTACGGGCCGGGGCCCTCGCCGCCGTGCTCGCGGCCCAGGTCGCGCCAGCCCTGCTCATCGAACCAGGTGTCCAGGTACGCCCGCTCCTCGGGCAGGAAGCCCGCCGCCTTGCGGTTGCCGCGCCAGTTCTTGATGTCCACCTCGCGGTGCGCGATGTTGAGGTCGCCCGCGACGACCACGTCCGCGCCCTCCCCCGCGAGCTCCGCGAGCCGCTTGGTCATCACGTCGAGGAACGCGTACTTCTCGTCCATCTTCGGGGTGCCGGCCTGCCCGGAGTGCACGTAGGCGGACACGACGGTGAGCAGCCGCGGCTCGGCGCCGTCCGCCGCGGGCAGCTCGAGGTCCGCCTCCACCCAGCGGCCGCTGTCGGCGGGCACGCCGGTGCCGATGCCGATCCGCACCGCGCGCATCGGCAGCCGCGAGGCGATCGCGACCCCCGCGCGGCCCTTCGTCTCGCTGGCCTCGTGGGCCAGGTGCCAGTCCGCGGCGGACAGGTGGTCGCCGAGGATCTCGTCCGAGGCGCGCACCTCCTGCAGCAGCAGGACGTCCGGCCGGCGGGCCTCGACCCAGTCGGCCATGCCCCGCTTGAAGGCGGCCCGGATCCCGTTCACGTTGACACTCGCTACCGTCAGCACGCGGACCATCCAACCTCATGCCACCGACACGGACGGACCGCGCGGTCGGCCCCCGAGGTCAGCCGTCCGCGGCGGTCCGGGCGGCCTCGCGCGCCTCCGCCCGCGCGATCACCGCGGCCACCCCGTCGAGCACCAGCCGCAGCCCCCAGTCGGGGTGCCCGTCGTCGTCCTCGGCGACGGCGTCGTCGTCGAAGGCGCCCGCGTCGAGCGCCTCCGCCAGCACCGGGTGCCGCTCGGGGTCCGTCACCGCGCGCAGCAGCGACGCGTAGTCGACGAGCGCCGGGTGCGCGGCCGGACCCGCACCGGTGGCGCCGCCGTCCTCCCGCGCGACCGCCTCGGCCGCCCGCGCCGCCTGCGCCTCGGCGGCGACCACCTGCCCCTCCGCCAGCAGGTGCAGCGACACCCGCCCCACGACCGCGGTCCGCTCCGGCCAGGTCAGCGGCGTCCCGTCGAGCGCCCGCAGCCCGCGCTCGAGGAACGCCACCCGCGCCGGCCCCGGCAGCGCGGCGGCGGCCGGGGTCTGGACCGCCCACGGGTGCCGGCGGGCGAGGTCGAGCTGGTCGTGGCACCAGCGCTCGAGCGCGGCGCGCCAGGCGGGCGCGCCGTCGTCCCCCGCGCCGGGCGAACCCGGGCCGCCGGGCGATCCCGGCGCGTCGGCCGGCCCCGTCTCCTCCACCGCCTCCGCCAGCGCCGCGTCCAGCATCACCGCCAGCAGGTCGTCCTTGCTCGACACGTACCGGTAGAGCGCCATCGTCGTCACGCCCAGCCGCTCCGCGACCCGCGCCATCGACACCGCGCCCAGCCCGTCCGCGTCCGCGAGCGCGATGGCCGCCCCCGCGATCCCGTCCAGCGTCAGCCCGGGCCGCGGCCCCCGGCGGCCGACGGGGGCGGGGCGCCACAGCACGGCCAGGCCCGGCGGGAGGTCGGCGCCCGGCTGCTCGTCGCCCGGCTCCCGGGCCGCCTCGGCCCGCAGCCGCGCCCGCTCGACCTGCCGGGCCGCGCGCCGGGCCGCGAGGTCCGCGTCCAGCGCCGCCTTCTCCGCCTCGCGCTCGGCGCGGTCGGCCTCGCGCTCGACCTCGCGGACCGCGCGCTCCTGCTCCGCGCGCAGCCGCTCGACCTCCTTCTCGGCCGCGCGGGCGGCGCGGTCCCGGTCCCGCTGCGCCTTCTCCGCGTCGCGGCGGGCGCGCTCCCGGTCCTTCTCCGCCCGGGCCGCCTCCTTCTGGGCGGCGCGCGCGGCCTTCTCCCGGTCCCGGCGCAGGGCCTCGGCGTGCTTGCGCGCGGCGGGGTCGTCCCCGTCGTGCGGTTCGCCGGGGGCGTCGGGGGCGTCGGGGGCGTCGGGGGCCGAAGGCCGCTCGTCGTCGGGCTGCATCGGACTCCTTGACCGTCGGGCGGACAACTGTGTACAACATACACACCGCACTATCCGTGTACGACGTAGACAGAAAGGAGCCGGCGATGGACACCCCGATGATCGAGACCCGGGCGCTGCGCAAGGCGTTCGGGTCGACCACCGTGCTGACCGGCGTCGACCTCGCGGTCCCGCAGGGCCAGGTGCTCGCGCTGCTCGGGCCGAACGGCGCGGGCAAGACCACCACCGTCGAGATCCTCAGCACGCTGCTGCGCCCCGACGGCGGCACCGCGGCCGTCGCCGGCCACGACGTCGTGCGCGAGCCCGACCGGGTGCGCGAGGCGATCAGCCTGACCGGGCAGTACGCCGCGGTCGACGAGCTGCTGACCGGCCGGGAGAACCTCCGGCTGATGGCCCGGCTCGCCCACCTCCCCCGCTCCGCCGGGCGCACCCGCGGGGACGAGCTGCTCGGGCTGTTCGACCTCGAGGGCGCCGCCGACCGGCTCGTGCGCACCTACTCCGGCGGGATGCGCCGGCGGCTCGACCTCGCCGTCGGGCTGCTCACCCGCCCGGCCGTGCTGTTCCTCGACGAGCCGACCACCGGGCTCGACCCGCGCAGCCGGTCCGACCTGTGGGCCGTCATCCGCGACGTCGTCGGGCAGGGCGCCACCGTGCTGCTGACCACGCAGTACCTGGACGAGGCCGACGCCCTCGCCGACCGCGTCGCGGTCCTGGACCACGGCCGGGTCATCGCGCAGGGCACCGCCGCGGAGCTCAAACGCCAGGTCGGCGCCGCGCACGTCGAGCTGCAGCTGGCCGACGGGCGGACCGAGCGGGTCGCGACCGACGCCTCCGTGCCGGACGTGCGCCGCATCCTCGCCGACGTCGAGCTCCGCCGGCTGCCCGTCGAGTCCTGGCGGGTCGCCGTGCCCACGCTCGACGACGTCTTCCTCACCCTCACCGGCCGCCCGGCGGACGCCGCGCCGGCCGCCGACGCGCCCGCGGCCGACGCCGCGGACCTGCTCGCCCGGGAGGCCTCGTGACCGCCACCGCACTCGCGCCCGCGCGCGCCGTCACCCGCCCGCCCGCCGGCGGCTGGGCCCTGCAGGACACCGCCGCGATGATCGGCCGGAGCCTGCGCCGGTCCCTGCGCACGCCCGACACCCTGATCATGGGGATCGCGCTGCCGGTGATCCTCATGCTGCTGTTCGTCTACGTGTTCGGCGGTGCCATCCAGACCGGGCAGGCCGCCTACGTCGACTACGTCGTCCCCGGCATCGTGCTGCTCTGCGCGGGCTACGGCGCCGCCACGACGGCCGTCTCCGTGGCGTCCGACATGACCGGCGGCCTGATGAACCGGTTCCGGACCCTGCCCGTGCGACCGGTCGCCGCGCTGACCGGCCACGTCGTCGAGTCCGTCGTCCGCAACGCCGTGTCCACCGCGCTGGTCGTCGGCGTGGCGTACCTCGCCGGGTTCCGGCCGACCGCGGGCGCCGGCGGGTGGCTGGCCGTCGCCGGGCTCGTCCTGCTCTACGTCCTCGCGCTGACCTGGACGGCGGTGTGCATCGGGATGGTGTCGTCCGGTCCCGAGGCCGCCAACGGGTTCACCTTCGCGATCATGTTCCTGCCCTACGTGTCGAGCGCGTTCGTCCCGCCCGAGTCCATGCCGCGGGTCCTGGAGTGGATCGCCACCTACCAGCCCGTCACGCCGGTGACCGACACCGTGCGCGCGTGGCTGATCGGCGCGCCGGGCGGGCAGCCGCTCGTGGCGCTGGCGTGGTGCGCGGGGCTGCTCGTGGTCGCGCGCCTCACCGCGGCCTGGCTGTTCCGGCGGCGCGCGACGCGCTGACCGGCCGCGCCGACAGGCCGCCCCGACCGGCCGCGCCGGGACCGCCGGCGCACCCCGCCGGCGGTCCCCGACGTCACAGCGCGACGCCGAGGCGCGCAGCGAGCCGCGCGGTGTCCGCGCGGTGCCGGGCACCCTCGTCCCGGAACTCCAGGCACCACAGCAGCTGCTGGACCGCGGCGCGTCCGTCGGCGTCGTCGGGCGATCCGGGCATCCCGTCCCAGAGGGCGGCCCGCGCCGCGTCGGCGTCCGCCGGACCGGCCCACGCGCTGTCCCAGTCGAGCACCGCCGCCAGCCGCCACCCGGGACCGTCCGGCCGCACCAGCACGTTCGCGTGGTGCAGGTCGCCGTGCACGAGCACCGCGCCCCCGGCCCCGTCGAACAGGGCGTCGTACCGGTCGAGCAGGCGCTCGGCCGCGTCCAGCCGCCACCCGGCGGGGACCCGCCGGCGGGTCCGCTCGCGCAGGGCGTCCCGCTCCGGCGCGCCCGGCGCGTCGAGCTCGCCGAACCCCGGCTGCGCCGCCGCCCGCAGGCGCGCCAGGACGCCGGCGAGCTCGGCCAGCACCGCCCGCCGGGCCGCGTCGCCCACGCGCGGGTGCACCTCGTGCCACCCGCGGCCGGCCACCCGCTCGGTCACGTGCACCTGCGTCCCGGCCACCACCCGCGCGGCCAGCGTGCGCGGCACCGGCACCCCGGCCGCCCGCGCCGACTCCTGCGCCAGCGCCGCCCGGAGCAGGTCGGGCGCCGCACCCGCGGGCGCGGTCTTCACGACGAGGGCCTCGCCACCGGGATTCGTCACGGCGCGCACCGACGCACCGCCGGCGCCCGCGAGCACGGACGTCGTCCGGGCGCCCGGCCCGAGCACCGCCCTGATCACCTCGTCCACGAGCCCTCCCGGACACACCCCACCATCGTGGCAGCCCCGACGCGCCGGGCGTCGTCCCCAGGCCTGCCCCCAGGGGGTGACCGCGGGCGTCCGCGGTGGTGGGATGGGTCGCATGACCGTCCCTCCCCCGGCGGGCGCCGCGCCCGGCCCCGTCCCCGCGCCCGGCTCCGTCCCCGCGCCCGGCCCCGACGCGGAGCCCGGCGGCGCCGTGCCGCCCGGCCGCGCGCTGGCCGTCGAGTCCGCCGGCGTCGACGTCATCGCCGACCGCGACCGCAAGGGCACCCCGCGGCAGCTGTTCTGGCCGTGGTTCGCCGCGAACGTCTCCGTGCTCGGCCTGTCCTACGGCGCGTGGGTCCTCGACTTCGGGGTGTCCTTCACCCAGGCCGTCGTCGCGAGCGTCGTCGGCATCGTGTTCTCGTTCCTGCTGTGCGGGATCGTCGCGCTCGCCGGCAAGCGCGGGTCCGCCCCGACGATGGTGCTGTCCCGCGCCGCCCTCGGCGTGCAGGGCAACCGGGTCGCCGCGGTGCTGTCCTGGCTGCTCACCGTCGGCTGGGAGACGATCCTCACCGCGCTCGCCACCCTCGCGACCGCGACCGTCGTGGAGGCGCTCGGCTGGGGCGGCGGCACCGGCGTGCAGGTCGTGGCCCTGGTCGTCGTCGCGGCGCTCATCATCGCGGGCGGGGTGTTCGGCTTCGACCTGATCATGCGGATGCAGACCATCATCACCGTGGTCACCGCCGTGCTGACCGTCGGCTACGTGCTGCTCGTCCTCGACCACGTGGACACCGCCGCCGTCACCGCACTGCCCTCCGGCACCGCCCAGGCGTTCATCGGCGCGCTCGTCTTCATGATGACCGGCTTCGGCCTCGGCTGGGTCAACATGGCCGCCGACTACTCCCGGTACCTGCCGCGGCACACCTCGGGGCGCGGCGTCGTCGGCTGGACCACGTTCGGCGCCTCGCTCGCGCCCGTCGTGCTGCTCCTGTTCGGCCTGCTGCTGGCCGGCTCCGACCCGGAGCTGCGCGCGGCCATCAGCGACGACCCGATCGGCGCGCTCACCACCATCCTGCCGACCTGGTACCTCGTGCCGTTCGCGGTCGTGGCGGTGCTCGGGCTGATCGGCGGCGCCGTGCTGGACATCTACTCGTCCGGGCTGGCGCTCGTGTCCACCGGGCTGCCGATCACGCGGCCCGTCGCCGCCGGGATCGACGGCGTGATCATGGTGCTCGGGACGATCTACATCGTGTTCGGCTCCGACACCTTCTTCGGCGTGTTCCAGGGCTTCCTCATCACGCTCGGCGTCCCGATCGCGGCGTGGGCGGGCATCATGATCGCCGACATCGTCCTGCGGCGCCGCGACTACGACGACCTCGACCTGTTCGACCCGCGGGGTCGCTACGGGCGGGCCGCCGGGGTGCCGCTGACGCTGCTCGCACTCGGCACCGTGCTCGGCTGGGGCCTGGTCACCAACGCGTCCGCCGGCTGGCTGTCCTGGCAGGGCTACCTCCTCGGGCCGTTCGGTCTCGGCGGCACCTCGGGCGCCTGGGCGTACGCGAACCTCGGGGTACTGGTGGCGCTGGCCGTCGGGCTGCTCGGGACGCTGCTGCTGCGCCGCGGGGCGGTGCGGCGGCAGGAGGCGCTGCCGCCGACGGCCGGGGCCGTGGACGCCGGCGCGGGCGCGGGGGTGGCGCGGTGACGGCCGCCCCGGTGGGCGACGACGCGGGCGGGGCGACGGCGGGCGAGCGCGGCGCGACGGGCGAGCGCGGCGCCACGGGCGAGCACGGCGCCACGGGCGAGCGCGGTGCGACGAGCGACCGCGGCACGGCGGGCGACCGCGGCACCACGGGCGAGCGCGGTGCGACGGGCGAGCGCGGCACCACGGGCGAGCGCGGTGCGACGGGCGAGCGCGGTGCGACGGGCGAGCGCGGAACCACGAGCGACCGCAGCACCACGGACGCGCGTGCGGAGGGTGCCGCCCCCGGGCGGGCGGTGCTGGTCGTGATCGACATGCAGCCCGTGTTCGCCGACCCGGGCAGCCCGTGGGCCGCGCCGCGGTTCGCGGAGGCGCTGCCCGTCGTCCGCGCCCTCGCCGAGCAGGCGGGCGCCGACCGCACCGTGTTCACGCGGTTCGTCGCCCCGGAGCGCCCCGAGGGCGCGTGGGTGGCGTACTACGCCGACTGGCCGTTCGCCCTGCAGCCCGAGGACGCCCCGGCCTACGCGATCGTCCCGGAGCTGGCCGACCTCGCCGCGGCGTCGTCCGTCGTCACCGCCACGACCTTCGGCAAGTGGGGCCCGGACCTCGCGGCGCACCTCCGCCCGGGCGACACCATGCTGCTCGCCGGCGTCTCGACCGACTGCTGCGTGCTGTCGACGGCGCTCCCCGCGGCCGACGCCGGCGTGGCCGTGCGCGTCGTGGCGGAGGCGTGCGCGGGGGCCGACGACGCGAGCCACGCGCGCGCCCTGGACGCGATCCGGCTCTACGCCCCGCTGGCCGACGTGGTCGACGCGACCACGGCGGGCGCGATCCTGGCGACGACCACGGCCCCACCGGCCTGACGTCCGCGGGGCCTCGCCGGTCGCGCAGACGCCGCGCTGCACCACGCGCTGGAGCGGCGAGCCCACCCCGCCCGGCGACCCCGCGAGCTCCGCCTCCGTCGTCGCCTCCGCCCGAGGTCGTCGCCTCCGCCCGACGTCGGCGCCTCCGCCCGACGTCGGCGGTCGCGCCCGACGTCGACGGTTCCGCACCGGTCGCCGTGGCCGCAACCGCCGACCTCGGCGGGCGACCCGTGAGGTCGTCACATCCGAGCGAGGTCGGTGGAAACGAGTGACGACCTCGTCCCGATGTGACGACCTCGCGCTGCGAGCCGCGAGCCGCGCGCCGCAGGCCGCGCGCCGGGTGACGCCCCGCGGGCAGCGCGACGCCCGGGTCGCGGCCTGTCTCTTCTCCACACCTGACGCTGCCGACAAAGGCCGT